>CAZYDL010000011.1:0-7615 GCA_964646305.1 uncultured Desulfobacula sp.
TGTAAATGCTGTTCAATGTTCTGTGGAGATCCAGAGTGCATTAAAAGTAAAAAATGCAGATTTGCCAGATGACAAATGCCTGGAGTTTCGTATCGGGGTCAACATTGGTGATGTTGTACAGGATGGTGACAGCCTGTACGGTGAAGGAGTCAATATTGCAGCTCGCATTGAAGGCTTAGCTGATCCCGGCGGGGTATGTATTTCAAGAGGTGCTTATGAACATGTAAAAAATAAATTAAAATTGGGCTATGAATTTATTGGAGAACACAGTGTAAAGAATATAAAAGATCCGGTCAGGGTGTATCAGGTGCTAATGGATATCGAAGATGCCGGAAAAGTGATTGGTGAGAAGCTAAAACCTTCAGCCAGGAAATGGGCCTGGTCTGCAGTTATTGCCTTAACGATTATTTTTACTATAATTGGTTATCAATTTTATCAGAGGTTGTCTGCACCTGAATTTGAACCGGCATCCATAGAAAAGATGGCATATGCATTGCCTGAGAAGCCCTCCATTGCAGTTTTGCCTTTTGATAACATGAGTGGAGACAAAGAGCAGGAGTATTTCATTGACGGAATTGCTGAAGATATCATCACCACCCTGTCAAAGATAGATCAGCTTTTTGTAATTGCCCGCAATTCAACATTTACGTATAAGGACAAGCCAGTAAAGATTAAACAAGTCGCAGAGGAACTGGGGGTGCGCTATGTGCTGGAAGGAAGCTTCCGAAAAGCTGAAAACCGGGTGAGGATTACCGCACAGTTGATCGATGCCATAACAGGACATCACCTGTGGGCTGAACGCTACGACCGTGATTTGAAAAACATCTTTGCACTGCAAGATGAGATCACCATGAAAATAGTGATAGCCCTGCAAGTAAAGCTTACGTCTGGAGAGCAAGCCCGTATATGGGCCAAGGGATCAGAGAACTTAGATGTTTATTTAAAACGTAATGAGGCCCTGGCGGCTTGGAATAAAGGCACAACAGAGGGCACCATGCGGTATCGCCAGCTATCAGAGGAAATTATCGATTTAGAACCTGAATCTCCGACTGGCTATTGCCGCCTGGGTTGGTATTACTGGCGACTTGCGATTCTTGGCAAATCACCCCGGGAGTCCGTTGCAAAAGCCTTTAAACTGGCGCAAAAGGCTCTCTTCCTTGATGAATTTGATTCTTTTTCATACGCCTTATTAGGCAATCTATATCTGATGATGAGAAAATATGACAAGGCAATTGCCGCAGGGGAGCGAGCCATAGAACTTGATCCAAACGGAGCTTTCAACCATTGTGCGTTGGGTATTATACTAAGCTTTGCAGGCAGACCAGATGAAGCCATTGGCCATCTTAAACAAGGGATTCGTCTCGACCCGTTCCCTGAATATTGGTTCTTTGTACATTTAAGCCGATCCTATTTGCAGAAAGGACAGTATGAGGACGCATTAACAGCTATTAAAAAGGCGCTTCACATCAATCCAGACACCTTTCTTAACCATAGGTACTTAGCTATTGTTTATGCTTTATTAGACCGGCAAAAGGAGGCTGAGGCTGCAGCTAAAAAAGTCTTAGAGATAGATCCCGATTTTTCTGTGGAGCGTGCTTCAAAAGGATTGCCGTATAAAAATCAAGCCGATCTTAAACTTGTTATCGATGCCATGCACAAGGCAGGGCTGCCTGATTGAACTATGGTAAGCCCTATGCCGATAATAACACTTCCCAATGTAATCAAAAAAAGATTCCAGGGAATTGAATATGTTATATTTTCTAATTTCATTTGTTAAACCTCAATTTTTTGAAAAAACATTTTGATAGTACAAGATCGATATAAAAACAAATTATAACTGAGGAATGTGCAAAACAACAATATTTTTATCAAACAAATTTAATTACACTAGGTTGTGGTTTTTCGGGCTTGAAATAGTAAGCACTATGAATACAAGTCATAGCTTTTTAGCGGAGTGATTTACTGATCATTAACACCATCATTTGCCCTCAATTTTAAGGCCTCACTAAGACATAAAATATTAAAAAAGTTAATTTACTTGATCTAAGTCAAGGACTTATCACTTTTATTAAAATAAATTCAACAAAAGTGATTTTGTAAAAGAATATTTTGTAATCTGGAACAAATAGCTGTGGAGGAAAAAAAGTGGCATCTAAAACATTATTTTCCAGTCTAAAAGAAGAGACAAGAAAGAACTACATTGCCATATTTGAACAGGATTGGCCTGCATGGCTTGCGGGAATTTTCATCGCTGTGCTGGCACTTCTTATCTTCCTCTGGGATTCGCCCTGGGGCATAGCAGGCGGATATAAAAACTGGGGGAACTGGTTTCTTTATGCTGTAGGGATTAATGACAAAAAACCATTTGTTCCATGGCTTCACCCTATGTCAATGTCAAATTTCGGTATTTTTGCCGGCGCCCTGATGTCAGCCCTGATGAGCCGTCAATTTAGGATAAGACAGGCTCCTCCACTGGAATATGCCAAGGGAATAGTCGGTGGAATGCTTATGGGATTTGGAGCGGTTTTTTCCAAAGGATGTAATGTGGGCGGTTTTTACACTGCCACTGGCATGCTTTCCATGGGCGGCATTGCCATGATGTTCGGTCTTGGTGCAGGGGCATGGCTGGGGCTGAAGTATCTTTTATGGGAGATGGAGAACATTACCGTCAAACCCATGGCTCAAAAGAAAAAAAAGGGCCCTTTCTTGGGTGTCAACTGGGACAAGGTCCAGCCCTACATTGGCGGTTCAATATTTATTGCGGTAATAGCAGTCTTTTATCTATACTCTTTTGTTGATAAAACTACCCTTGGGGGAATCCTCTTTTTTGGCTTTCTTATAGGACTTGTGATGCACAGATCACGATTCTGCTTTGTCCGGGCATTCAGATGCCCCTTTATGACAGGGGAGGCAGATATGGTAAGGGTGGTTGCCATGAGTCTGATGATATACGGCGCAGGATCTGCCATCATCAAATGGGCATGGCTCAAAGACCCCATGGTTGGAGTTCACCATCCATTTATGTTTGGAAGTCTCGGGGGAGGGCTTGTCTTTGGCATCGGCATGATCCTGGCAGGCGGATGTGCAAGTTCCACTTTGTGGAGGATTGGAGAAGGACACCTAAAACTTGTGATGACGTTAATAGGATTTTCTCTTGCAAATTCAATTACAACTAAAATTCTTACCGCATATGACCTTAAGGATAAGCTGGGGAAAGCAATTTTTATGCCTGACATTTTTTCATGGCAAATCACTATACCGGTTTTTATCTTCTTCTTTCTGTTCTGGGTTTTTCTGGCCATCTGGAATGAAGAAACAGAAAAATTTGTCATTTTTTGACCTTAATTAATTTAATAAAAGGAGAGACAACAATGGAGATTACAAACATTAATCCTGAACAGTTACTTAACACATGCGGGCTTACGTGCCCCATGCCGCTTTTAAAAACAAAAAAATTCCTCAAGGGAATGAAGGAAGGACAGATTCTTGAAATTCACGGCAATGATCCCGGATCAAAAAATGATATTCCTGCATGGGGAAACAAGAACGGCAATGAATTTCTGGGCATGGAAGATATTGATGACAGTGTTACCAGATATTTTATAAAAAAAGGGTGAAAACATGGCCGACACAATAGCTGTATTGATAAAAGATAAGGAGCAGCAGTACGAGGGCTTAAGAACAAGCCTTGGCCTGCTTCTGGAGATGGCTGAAGTACAGATGTTTGTTCTTAACCATGAAATCGCAGACATGAATGAAGCATACTCTGAAAACATGGAGTTCATTGATGAGATGGAAGGAGAACGATTTACCAATAATAGAGAGAATGCCCAAAAATACGGGTTTAAGTTTGCAACAAATGAAGAAATAGGAAAGATGCTTAAACAGGCCTCTCTTGTAATTCCATTTTAGGAGGATAAAATGAAAGTACTTCACATATTCAAATCGCAACCTGATGAAGATGTAGAAGAGTTTATAAAACCATTTTCAGACCAGGATGAGAAAAAAACAGCTCTTTATGAATCTGATGTCGACTGGGACGCCCTTGTGGATGATATTTTTTCATCAGACAAAGTTATTTCCTGGTGGTAATCTAGAACAGGAGGAGAAAACATGGATAAAGATCTTGCATCTGCCACGATGTTAGAAAGATGTGGATGCTATAACAAGTCACTTGATGCTGCAAAAAAAGTTCTGGACAAGGGCAGTCCTGATTCAGAAGATTCATTCCTCGCCAAAAAAATAATAAAGTCCCTTGGAGAAGAATTTCTTAAACAGAGATTCATGAAAAAGGCAATGGAATGTTATCAGCTTTTAACCGATTATGATCATGAACCCAAGGAATGTCCCGATAGAGATGAAACAGAAACATTTACAGATCTGGGCCCTCACAGTGTAGAGATCAAAACTGTGGTAAGCAAGGATGTGTTTGAGCTTTTCAAGGCGATTGAAAATAATAAATGCAGCAGCGCATCAAATGAAGAAGAACTGCTCAGGGAAGCAGTATACCATCTGATTTTAAAATATGCTTCAAATAAATCAGTAAGGAAAATACTTTTCAACAAATTAGAAAAGGTAATCAGAAAAGATTAATAAGGTGAAAATATGGCGCAATCATTGGGAATACTTGTCACATCAGACAAACATCTTGACTATGTTATAAATTTGACTGATGCTGCCGATAAAAAGGGCAAAGAGGTACAGATTTTTTTTACAGGGAATTCTGTGAAACTTAGTTTGACACCTGATTTTAAAAAACTTGTGGGCAAAGCAAAGCTCTCGATCTGTGATGTGAGTTTCCGTTCCAATGGATTCCATGGCCGGGAGGATGAAGTTCCAGGTGTTGGATTTAAAAATTTTGCAACCCAGGCTAGAAATGCAGAAATGTCTGCAGAGTGTGACAGATACATTGTCTTGTGAATCAAATGTGGTGTGATCAATAGAAAAGAAAAAGAAGTTTATACTGAACATCCGTTATTATGCCTGTGCAGGCAGGGCTTACTATGAAAAATAATTATTTTCTACCTATTAAAAAGTGACTATCGTGTCTATAAATCCTTTGTTTGATTGAACTGAGCACTATAACGTGTAATCCTGGTTTTGATAAATTTCAAAATTGAAAATCCGACTTATAATATATGTGGAGTTGCCTAAAATTTATATAGACTGAGCACTAAAAACAGAATCACTGCACTCGTCTTTTGGAATAAAAATAGCCATGGTTGTCTATGTCTCAGTCATACAAAGGTCATGCGTCCTAGCGGAAGCGGAAATTCTTTCTCATAATTCAACAATACTATAGCAACATTTTCAATTGTTCTTATTTCATGCGAGGAAATAAATTATTCACAATGCCATTAATTTTTATACATGCTTAAAATGGCCTTATTATCGGTTGCAGTACTTTCACAAAAGAATATATAATAGAGTATGACAACATTTGAAATCGTTATAATTGCCATGGGGCTTGCCATGGATGCCTCAGCTGTCTCTCTTGCAGCTGCCGGTGCAGGATATGCAAAGGATGCCAGGGCAATATTCCGACTCTCTTTCCATTTCGGACTGTTCCAATTTTTAATGCCGGTACTGGGTTGGTATTTGGGAATCGGTTTTGCACCCCTTTTTAAAACAATTAATCACTGGATTGCGTTTTTTATTCTAACCTTTATTGGCATAAAAATGATTCGTGAAGGTATGGGCAAATCTCCTGGAAATCAAATAAATGACCCATCCAGAGGTATGACCATGGTCATGCTCAGTGTGGCCACGAGCATTGATGCTCTGGTGATAGGTTTTGGTTTTGCAATGCTGGAGGTAAACATCTGGTATCCAAGTATTATGATCGGTGTGATTACAGCAGTCATGTCATTTCTGGCAATCAAGATTGGGATAAAGATGGGAGCCTTGTTTGGCAAACAGATGGAAATTTTTGGTGGGCTGATTTTAATCTTTATTGGCACCAGGATTCTATTTTCTCACCTGTTTTGATGAAAAAACTACCTGCTATCCCAATGCCACATCAAGAATCATCATGACGGAAAAACCTATCATGGTGGCCATTGTTACAAGATCAATGTTTGCATAATTTCTTTGAGATTCCGGAATCAGCTCCTCCACCACAACAAAAATCATGGCACCGGCAGCAAAACAGAGAGCATAGGGAAGGATATGCTGCATTTTAAGGACAAAAATTGCGCCGATTACCCCGGCAATTGGTTCAACTATACCTGAAGCCTGCCCCATAAAAAAACTTTTCCCCTTACTCATACCTTCTCTTCTCAACGGCATTGAGACCGCAGTTCCTTCAGGAAAATTTTGAATCCCGATACCTATTGCCAGAGCGATTGCCCCTCCCATTGTGGCAGAAGGAAGATTAGCTGCCACAGCTCCAAAAGCAACACCCACAGCCAGGCCTTCAGGTATATTGTGAAGAGTTATGGCAAGAACCAGAAGTGTACTTTTTTGCCATGAAGTCTTTACACCTTCACTTTTATCAATACTCAAGCCTGGATGGAGATGAGGCAGGAATTTATCGGTCAGTCTCATGAAAACTCCACCACACATAAACCCTATAACAGCAGTCAGCCATGGGGTATGTCCAAGCTGTTCAGCCATCTCTATACCGGGTGCAAGAAGAGACCAGAAACTTGCTGCAATCATTACCCCGGCTGCAAATCCAAGCATTGAGTCCATAATTTTATGGTTTACAGATTTTGTAAAAAACACAAGTGCTGCTCCGGCAGCAGTAACACCCCAGGTAAAGAGTGTTGCAATCAATGCCTGTATAACGGGATCAAATTGTTGCAAAAAATTTATAATGGTTGCAAACATACCTATATATTTTCAAAGACGATTTTAAATACATCTTTATAATTTTTGGCAAAATGGAATGTGATGCCGTTTAAAATGTGCTCTGGCAGTTTTTTAAAATCAGGGATACACCCTTCGGGTAAAATAATTTCTTTAATACCTGATCGCCGGGCAGCAATGATTTTCTCCTTAATACCACCAACAGGAAGAACCTTACCCGTCAAAGTTATTTCCCCTGTCATGGCAAGGGGACGGTTAATTGCCTTTACCCTGGCAAGGGAAATAAGCGCAGTTGCAATGGTGACCCCGGCACTTGGGCCGTCTTTTGGAGTGGCTCCTTCGGGTACATGGATATGGATAAAAGCATTGTCAAAATATTTTTTATCAATCTTAAAAGATGCAAGATTTGCCCTAACATGGCTATAGGCTATGGATGCAGACTCCTGCATAACTTCCCCGAGCTTTCCTGTCAGTTTAAATCCCGGGGCCTTTTCATGAACTCTTATCGCCTCAATTGGAAGTGTAGCTCCACCGAGCTGGGTCCAGGCAAGACCTGTCATAATCCCAACACCTGACATCTGTTCTTCTTTTTTAAAAATTGGTGGCCCAAGAAGCTCGTCGAGAGATTTAATATTGATCCTGATTCTCTTTTTCTTCTTTTTTAATATGGTCACAATACTTTTTCTGATAATTTTATTTAAAAGTTTTTCAATATTTCTGACCCCGGCTTCCCTGGCAAAACCTTCAATAAGAAAACGGATGGTTGGATCTGTTATGGTGATTATTTTAGATGTCAGTTTATTTC
>CAZYDL010000011.1:7625-17689 GCA_964646305.1 uncultured Desulfobacula sp.
GATGCTTTCTGGCAATCTGAATTTTTTCCTGGGTAATATAACCGGAAAGATTAATCCTGTCCATCCTGTCGAGAAGCGGTCTTGGAATTGTATCAAGCTGGTTGGCTGTACAGATAAACAAAACCTTTGACAGATCAATCCGAAGGTCCATGTAATGATCAAGAAATTCAAAATTCTGTTCAGGATCAAGCACTTCAAGTAAAGCAGATGCAGGATCACCCTGGTAAGAAGATCCAATTTTATCAACCTCATCCAGCATTATCACAGGATTTGCCACTTCAGTATCTTTTAGTGCCTGGACCATTTTTCCGGGCAATGCCCCCACATAGGTTCTTCTATGCCCTTTGATTTCAGCCTCATCTCTCATCCCGCCAAGACTGAATCGGTAAAACTTTCTTCCAAGAGCCTCTGCAATTGATTTGCCAATGGAAGTTTTACCTACACCCGGAGGGCCGACAAACAGTATAATGGAGCCTGCAATATCTTTTTTATAAATTCCTGCTGCAAAAAACTCTATTATCCTCTCTTTTACATCTGATAGTCCTGCATGATCCCTTTCAAGAATTTTCTCAGCCCGCTTAATATCAATATTATCCTTGGAATAGACTCCCCAGGGAAAGGATGCGATCCAATCAAGATAGTTTCGAGTTACTCCGTACTCTGACGATCCTGTCTCAAGCACAGAGAGTTTTTCAATCTCTTCATCAAACCGTTTAATCACATGTTCAGGTGGAGTGAGTTTGGCAAACTTTTCTTTAAACTTATCCACATCTGAAGTTTTATCATCTTTTTTTATTCCAAGCTCTTTTTGAATTGCTTTAAGCTGCTCTTTTAAAAAAAAATTACGCTTGTTTTCATCCATCTGGACATTGAGTTTTTTCTCTATTTTGCTTTGAAACTTTGTGATTTCTATCTCTTTTTGTAGCATGGTTACCACTTTTTTCATCCGGTCCATAACTAAAGGAAACTCTAAAACTTCCTGTAAATCACCACCGGAAGCTGTGGTAATGCCAGCGGCAAAATCAGTCAAAGGAGAAGGCTGATCCGGGCTGAACATTCCTAAGTATTGCTTTAAAGCTTCTGAGTATAATGGGTTTAGCGAGAGCAATTGCTTGATGGAATTAATAATTGCAATGGCATAGGCCTTAAGCTCATCGTCATTTTCCTTGATTGTTTTAAAATACTCCACCCTAACTACAAAAGGAGGTTTGTCTGAAAGAAATTTCTTGATTTTAAATCTTTCAAGTCCCTGTGCAATAAACTGGATATTCTCCTGAGCATCAACAATATTCATCATTCTGACAACACAACCCACCTTGGGAAAATCTTTTTTGTACACATATTTTCCTTTGACTTCTTTCAGATATGAAAGACCTAATAGATTTTGAGAATCTTTGGATGCCTTTGTCAGAGTCTCTTCCCATCTTTTCTTGTTGACCATAAGGGGTTGTACCTGAGCTGGCATATGCGGTCTGCCAGTAATGGGAATCAGGTATAAAATATCTGGTTTTACATTTTGCGGAACCAGTTGACCATCTCTGTTTTCTTTATCGTTTTCAACTATCTCCGGCATAATGGGCTTGCTGTTATCAGTCATTAAATCACCTTATATAAAAATATGTTATCATTATAATTACTATGCTCTATCATATTATTTTTAATTCTAACAACCTTAAATTGCAAAAATTCTTAAAATATGTGCATTAATAGACTATTCAACTTTAAGTAAAATAAGATCGGTTTGAAATTTTTCAAACAACGACCACTTAAACAGGGATTGAAGTACTTAAGAAATCAGATATAATACTTCATATACTAAGACTTTTGAATAATAATGTAATCTGGAAAAATATTGATTTGAAACTATTTAAATATATTCACCTGCTGATGTTGGGATTTTATATCTTTTCATGCAATCATGCCCATGCTAATGAAATTAACATTATTCCTGTAGGGGAATTTTCCAAGGGCAGACTGGATGAATGGCTTTCCAAAAAATTTGTCAATGAAACTTTTTACTCTTTGATAACGGTTGACAACAATACAATATTAAAGGCGGTCAGCCGGAACAGTGCTTCAGGACTGATAAAAAAAATCAAAATTGATATTGAAAAATACCCTTTTTTGAACTGGAGCTGGAGAATTGAAAAACAACTGATCAATACCTTGGATGAAAAACAAAAATCCGGAGATGATTACGCTGCCCGTATTTACATTGTTGTCAAAGGGGAAATTGCTTTCTGGAATACAATTGCATTGAATTATGTATGGTCTAATAATTCTACAAAAGGAGAGACATGGCCCAATGCATTTGCCCCGAAAAATGCTGTTATGGTGGCATTGCGCTCTTCTGAGGCCCAAGTGTCAGTCTGGAACCGGGAAAAACGAAATATCAGGGAAGATTTTAAAAAATTATTTGGCAGAGATGTTAAATTTATAGATGCAGTCGTACTTATGAGTGATACAGATAACACCCAAAAAGAAGTAATTGCATATTATGGTGATATCTATTTTTCAAAACAATAAGCCATGATTTGCCACATGCGCAAACTAAGGCCGAGTGGCGGATGTGATTATGTACCACACAATACCCTGGTTTCTGATCTTCAAGTTAAAGGTCAAAAACCAGGGTAAAGGCAAAAAACAAAATATGAAAGTATCAAGGCAGTTGGCTGATCTTTAATATAAAATTAACAGGAGGAACCCATGGAAAACCGTAGAAATTTTATGAAAACATCATTGGTTGTCGCAGCTGGAGTATTTTCTGCAAATATACCCTCAGCCTTTGCTTTTAAGCAATTATTGACAAAAGGTGTGGTCTATACAAAAGACAACCCTGGAAAATGGATGAAAAAAGTAAACAGCCACCTCCCCATTGTCACTGTGGATGGCAACAAGATCACCATGGAGACAAAACATGGTATGTCTCAAAGACACTATATCGTGAGACACACTTTAGTTTCCAGCAATGGCGAGGTCTTAGGAGAAAAAACATTTTACCCTTCCGATGAAAGGGCATTATCTGTGTTTAGTGTATCTGGTGAACATAAATCCTTTTTTGCCACCAGTTTCTGCAATAAACATGATCTCTGGGTAGCAGACATTGTGATATAATAGTTGGACCAGTACCTGTGCCAGACAAATCAAATTGTAAGGTTTTAAACCAATGTCAGACTAATCTTTTAAAAGAATTTAAAGGATTGAACATGAAAAATAAAAACAAGGCCAAGCAAAAAGGTGTAAGACACATCCTTTTAATGGGTGTGTTCTGGCGCATCCTCTTTATTGAGGGTGTGTTACTTGTCTATTCTCTCGGGTATAGATGGTTAACACAGGATGCAACTTCCCTGGAGCTGTTCTGGTATAGTATCAGAATTACTATACTTGTCATTATCATCATCACTTTCATGATGGTGACGTTAAAAAGATTTCTTGCTAAAAAAATCATTACACCCTTGGAAATCATAGCATCCTCAAATAAAAAGCTACAGGAGGATCTCTCTGGTTTTGATTCTGTCATTCTTCCTGAAGATTCGCCCCATGAAATTGAAAACATTGTTACCTCTAGGTCAAAGATGCTTAAAACTATTTTTGATATTTCTGAAGAACGATTGCAAATCTCCAGGGAATTGAATAACGAATTGGAAAAAGGTAAAAAAATTCAGAACGATTTTTTGCCGCTCCATCTGCCAGAGGTTGCCAATTGTGAAATCTCATCCTATTTCCATTCTGCCCTGCAATTGTCTGGAGATTTTTATGATGTTTTCAAATTACCTGATAATCATATTGGATTTGTTATTGGTGATGTCAGTGGCAAGGGAGTTGGTTCAGCACTTTTCATGGCATTGACCCGCAGTCTTTTACGTATTTTTTCACAATCAATAACCCCTGAAGATTGTAAACAATGTCAAGGTAACTTCACTGGTATTAAAAAAGAATTTTTACCCAAGGATGCCTTAAAAGCAGTTCGTATGACCAATGAATACCTGGCAAAAGAACATTATGAAGAGGGTATGTTTGTGACCCTGTTTTTTGGTGTTATTAATACCTTAACCGGTAAAGTATATTTTGTTAACGGGGGGCACGAGCCAATATTGGTTGTGGAAAAAAATGGAATAAAACATTCTCTTAAGGCCACTGGACCTGCCCTGGGGCCAATTGCTGATGCAATATACAAAATAGAAACCATCCAGCTTGAGCCAGATGATATGCTTTTCGGGTATACAGATGGAGTGACAGAAGCACGATCCGCAACCAAAAAGTTCTACACCCGGGCACGCCTGGAAAATATTATTAATAATGGTTTTAACGGCTCTGCAGATAATTTTTTAGAAATGATTAAAACAGATCTGTTTGTATTTACTGAGAATGCTCCCCAAAGTGATGATATTACTATGCTTGCTCTTAAATGGCAGATGTGAGTCTACTTTAAATAATTGACAGCAAGCTCTGGTAAGCATTGTTCAGTTCAACAAATTTATCATGGGAACCGCCAGTATCTGGATGCACCTCCCTTGCAAGTCTGCGGTACAATTTGGACAGGTTTTGCTTTGTCATTGCTTTGAATTCGTCTCCATTGATTTTAAAAATTTTACATGCCTTATCAATGGGAATGGATTTTTTAGGTCTGGGCTTAAAAACACGGTGCCTGGACATGAAGGCATTGGCAAAATCATCCAGCAGGGTTGTGTGGGAATATTGATGATCAAAAAACATAATGCTGTACCTGATCATATACTCATCAAGATGATTCTTTTTGCCAAAAAGTGCTTTATTAAGCCGGCATAATTCTTTAAGGAAATAAGTATCCACTTTTTCCTGGTCCAGAGCATGGGGCATTTTCTTAGCCAAAAATCCTGAAAAAAAACTATGAAGATCAAAAACAGTGTAAACATAGGATTTCACTTCATGGCTTTTTAAAGCAGATTCCTGCTGTAAAAAATGATTTTCAATTTCATCCCTGGACTTGTTAACAAGGCCTTTAAACAAGACAGCAGGCATTTTTTCCAAAGGACCCTGATCCATGGTGTTAAATTTTAAATAATGGGCTCTTCTTTTGTCAAAACTATGCACCTGGGCAGATATTTGATCTTTCTCTTTTTTGCTTAGTCTTTTGTACTGGCTCCTGGATGATCTATGTCTAAAGGTTTCAATTGCACGTCTGATATCAGGTTTGACCCATGGCCAGAAAAGGTCCTCAAGTTCATCAGAATCAAACTCCGGATGAAATTGAGATATGGCATTTTCTATCTCTTCATTAATATAAAAGGCATTGCCACCGGCATATGTTATAAACAAAGAAGGGTCAGAGCCAAGATCAAACAGGTTCCTGAAAGTCAACTTATTGTCTATGGTCCATGATTCTCTTAAAATATAGTTTGGCTGACCTTTATATTTTTTAAATGCAATATACATGTTGAGAAATAATAATTCATCCTTTAAGAATAAGTTTTTTAAGGGCATCATAGGACTGAGCCCCCACAAGTCTGTCATTCCCGGAAAAAAATGTGGGAACTGCTGTAACACCTCTATGTATTGAAAGCTCCCAATCTGAATCCACAGCATCGGAGAATTTGCGGGTTTCAATAATCTGCCTGCCCTTTACTATATCCAGCCCTGTACTTTCAATCAGATCAATCAGAACATCTTTCAGGCCAATGTTTAATCCTTGAACAAAATATGCTTTAAAAACTTTCATATGAAACTTATGCCCAAGGCCTTTAGTCTGTGCCCAAAGACCAACCTCCTGGGCAAGACGGCTGTTATAGGTCATTGTTCTATTGCCAAAGTCAAGCCCGAATTTTGCTGCTGTGGTTTTTAGATCATTCATTATTTTATTCACATCAACCATCACTCCTTTGTTTTTGAACATCTCTTCAAGGGTCTGGCCCTGCTCTGGTGTATCAGGGTGAAGGGGAAAAGCCCGCCATTTAATATGAATATCATACTCTTTCTCTAATTTTTCAATACTCCCGGTACTGAAATAACACCAGGGTCAGACATAGTCTGAAAATATTTCAAGTTCCAAATACGGCGACATAATTTTTTTATCCTATATGATAATGGTAAATATCAGTTAATGGTT
Source organism: uncultured Desulfobacula sp. (assembly GCA_964646305.1). GTDB lineage: Bacteria > Desulfobacterota > Desulfobacteria > Desulfobacterales > Desulfobacteraceae > Desulfobacula. The sequence goes on from CAZYDL010000011.1 coordinate 13,711, forward strand.
CATGGGTTTTATTTCACATGCAGTATTATTCAAAAACCTCAATGCATTATTATATATGATTTTTCAAGTACTTCAATACCTGTAACAAAAGGTGGTTAAAACTCAAAGTAAAAAAAAATAACCTGGTAAATTTATAAACAATTAATATTTTGTAAGGCTTTTTGCCCCATTTCGACCAAGATTGTAAGCAATAGTCTAATATTATTTCATGTTCTGCAATAGACTATTTGCACATTTACTAATTGTTGTTAACAAGTTAGTATGCTTGATAAAAATTTTAACTCAATAAATACCATAAACAAGGGAGATAATGCCAAATGGATCAAGACAAGAACAGCTCTGAGACTATGGAGAATTTTAAAAAATCTTTTTTTTATGGGTCAAGGTCAGATCTGAATTTTAAGTTTCTCTCCATGATCTCTGATGAACAAGCAGGTGATTTTATCCAGGGACTTTTTAAAAAGGTTGCAAAGGCCCATGATACAGGGGAGTTAAACTCTCTTTTTGATTATGTGACAAATGCCCAGCAAAATGCCTATTCCCAGGATGTAAGAGTATCCTATAAAGAGGGGCCTTTTACTCCCATGGAAAAAAAACCTGATCAGGCCAGAGTCATGCTATTCACCTCTTCAGGTCATTTTGTAAAAACAGATGATCCAAAACCACTTGGCGTTGAAAACATGACCCAGGAACAGGCTGAGTCCAGAATCATGGAATTTATTAAATATGAACCGGAACTGTCTGCCATACCAAAAGAAACACTTTATGATGATCTTATGGTACGCCATGGCGGATATGATATTAAGGGGGCAATAAAAGACCCTAATGTGGCCTTTCCTTTAGAAATTTTCAGAGAACTTGAACAGGAAAAGACAATTGGTTCCCTTGCAGATACTGCATTTTCCTTTGTGGGAGCATGTTCCCAGAAAAGGCTTTTAAAAAAAACCGGACCTGCATGGGTTGACAGAATTAAGGCAATGGATGTTGATGCGGTTTTTCTGGTGCCGGTCTGACCGGTGTGCCATATGTCCGTGGGACATATAGCAAGGCTTTTGGAAGAGAACCATATTCCAACCATAATTACAGCTTCAAAGGTTTTTGAAAAGCAACTTAGGGCGATGCACCTGCCAAGGGTTTTATTGACCTCTAATATGGTGGGAAGGCCCCTGGGAAAACCCTTTGATAGAACAACCCAGAAAGATATTGTTTTAAAAGGACTTGATTTGCTTAGCAAGGCACAAAAGAGCGGAACAATGGTAAATTATGGAATATAAATTTAATACTTGTTTGTGAATCAATTGTTAATATTGATATACAAAATAGAACCATAAAAATTAATGGATTTTTCATGATGCTGCAAAAAATATTTAAATATTTTAGTTTGATACTGATTGGTGGTCTGGTTTTCCATGGCAGCTCCATGGCCAAAAACGATATTGACAATAGTATTTATGCATTACTTTTAAAAAATCATGTCAAAGGACATAGAGTCAACTATGATGGATTTAAAAAAGATGAAAACCTGCTGGATGAGTATCTGGCCATCCTGAGTAAAACTGACGCTAAAGCTCTTTCAGGAAACAAGAGGTTTTCTTTTTATATTAATGCCTATAATGCCTTCACAATAAAACTTGTATTGACAAAATTCCCCGGTATTAACTCGATTAAAGAAATAGGAGGCTTTTTTTCTAATCCATGGAAGAAAAAATTCATTTTACTTCAAGGAACAGTAGTATCACTTGATCACATTGAGCATGGTATCCTTAGACCGGAATTTAAAGATCCCCGGGTCCATTTTGCCATAAACTGTGCTTCAAAAAGCTGCCCACCCCTTTTGAATAAACCCTTTGAAAGTAATTTCCTGGACTATCAGTTAGATGATCAGGCAAAAAAATTTATTAATGATCCAAAGAATACTTTTTTAAAAGAGGACACTCTTTTTATCAGTAAAATTTTTAAATGGTTTAAAGAAGATTTTTCAGATAACCCCATAATATTTATCAAACAACATGCAGACAGAGAATTAAAAGAAAAACTAAATGGGCAAAAAGAGGATATAACACTCAGATACCTGGATTATGATTGGTCTTTAAACAGGTAACAATAAAAATGAAGCCTCAATTTATCCTTGCAATGAAGCATGGAATAGGGTTAAATTAAATTTTTGAGGTAATTCATATTTATCTCAAAATAGCAAAAGCAGATAAACCATTTAAATAAAAGGAAAAATTTAAAATGAAAGTAACAGTTACAAAACAGTGTATGGGTGACAGAAATTGCAATGAACTGTGTGCAGACGTTTTTGAGTATGATGAAGACCAGCTGATTTCAACAATTAAAATGGATGAAATCCCAGAGCATCTTCAAAAAATAGTTCGCCAAGCAGCAGACGAATGCGGCGCAGATGCCATTATTATTGAAGATTAAAGAGAGAAGGCAGCCATGGTAAAATTCAGGGAAAGCCAGACTGCAAAAAATCTTCATATCTCCTTTGCAGCAGAGACCCAGGCAAGAACCAGGTATGATTTTTTTGCAAACAAGGCAAGAGATGATGGATATATCCAGATTGCAAAAATATTTAATGAAACCGCTGACCAGGAATTTGAACACGCTTTGCGGTTTTTTAAATTTTTCAATGGTGGAGAACTTGAGATGAAATGGGTTTTCCCCACTGGCGTTATAAAGGATACCCGTGCCAACCTTCTTTCAGCAGCTGCCCTGGAACAATATGTAAGCCAGGAGATGTATGCAAAATTTGCAGAAATAGCAAAGGATGAAGGTTTTGAAAGGGCAGAAGATACTTTTAATAACATAATTGTAGCTGAAGAGCATCATAAAAAACTCTATCTTGAGCTGGCTGAAAATATAGAAAAAGACAGAGTCTTTCAAAAAGAGGAAGAACAAGTCTGGCGATGTTTAAGCTGCGGCTATCTTCATACCGGAAAATCAGCACCGAAAAAGTGCCCTGCCTGTGTAAAACCAACAGGTTATTTTGAATTGCTTTTTAAAAACTGGTAAAGTTTAAACAGATGGCAAACGAGACTGATATGGCTCGTTTGCCATAGTTCATAAATATATCACAGCATTACCTTCCAAAAATCAGGCCAAAAACAATGACAGATAATAAAAAACAGATTAAATTAGGAATTATTGGTGGAACAGGATTTGATGATGCTCAGCTTTTAAGTAACTATGCAAAAAAAAAGGTGCACACCCCCTATGGTGCAACATCAGATCTTGTGGTGACTGGAACAATTGATGGTATTAATATTGCCACCATTTCAAGGCATGGAAAATCACATACTCTGATTCCAGGCAATGTTAATTTCAGGGCAAATATATGGGCAATGAAGGAACTTGGCGTCACCCATATCATAGGGACAACTGCCTGTGGTTCACTAAGAGAAGATATCAAACCAGGGGACCTTGTGTTTGTGGATCAATTTATTGACAGGAGCTATAAACGGGACCAGACTTTTTATGAAGGCACACTGACCTGCCATATCACAATGGCTGAGCCGTTTTGCTTTAATCTTAGAAAATTATTTATAAATAGCTCAAAAGAGATGCAAATCCCCTTTCATGAAAAGGGAACCATGGTGACCATTGAGGGCCCGCGTTTTTCCACAAAGGCAGAAAGTCACCTGTTCCGGCAGTGGGGCTGTGATGTTATAAATATGACAATTGTGCCCGAGTGTGTGCTGGCAAGAGAAGTTGGTATCCACTATGCAAGCATTGCCATGGTAACTGATTATGACTGCTGGAAAGAGCGTGATGGCGGACTTAGTGTTGATGAAATCATGAGTACCATAGAGAAAAATACAAACAATGGGAAAAAATTGATTCTTAAGGTTTTAAAACATATTAAACGCTGGCAGGAGTGTGACTGTGAGACAGCACACCAATATGCCATGCTGTAATAATTAGTGTTTGAACAGCTCGTAGAGGAGCGGATGCTCACAAACTCACCCATCTGCTT
>CAZYDL010000011.1:17789-23202 GCA_964646305.1 uncultured Desulfobacula sp.
TAGTGTTTGAACAGCTCGTAGAGGAGCGGATGCTCACAAACTCACCCATCTGCTTCGTTGCTTCAAACTTTTTCAATCCTCATGTACTATAGTACACTCCGGTTGCAAAAGCTATTGCGCCTCACATATGGGCAAACTTTTAATTCAAACATTGGTTTTCGAGCTGACACTAGTTATGAAAAATGAAATAGCTATAATTATTCCAACCTTTAATGAAATCAAGCATGGGTATATAAATAAAATACTTGATGAGTTGTGCAATATTAAAGGCATTGAAATTATTATTGTTGATGGAGGCAGCACTGACGGGACCTGTCAACTTGCTAAATCAAGAGCAGATAGATATTTTTTAATTCAAAGCTCCAATCGAGCCCAGAGAATGAATTATGGCTTTGCAATGTCAAAGGCTGATCTAATAATTTTTCATCACCCAAGAAGTTTTATATCAAAAAGCGCACTAGATGAACTCAAAGGATTTTATGCCAATGCAGGACAGGAGTTCTGGGGAGGATTTACCCATAGATTTGATAAAAATTCCCTGGGGCTTAAATTTACTTCATGGTATTCAAATCACATCAGAAAAACAATTTCAGGAATTATCTACCTGGATCACTGCATCTTTGCAACCAGAAATTTAATTATAAAAACCAGGGGATTTCCTGACAGAGCAATTTTTGAAGATACTGTTTTTTCCAATAAACTGTGCAAATTTATCAGACCTGTACTGCTGAAAAATGATTCAATTACAAGCAGTGTCAGATTTAAGCAGAATGGTTTTTTGGTACAGGCCATATTGAATCTTGTAATGAAGGCATGTTTTTTATGTGGACTGTCTGATGATAGGATGAATGGCATTTATGAAAAAGGATTAAATTTGAACAGAAAAATAACTATTAAAACAATAATTTAACCTATGAATATTGAACATTCACATAAAAAATTAAAATCATCACGTCGCTGGCTTATTTTGATTGTGGCCGGCACCTTGTTTATCCTGTCACAGTTTTACCGTTCATCTGTTGCAGTGATTACTCCAAACCTTATCCTGGATTTAAATCTTGATGCCTGGGAACTGAGTACTGTGTCAGCATCATTTTTTTATGCCTTTGCCCTGATGCAGATTCCTGTTGGAATCTTCTTAGACAGCATAGGTCCAAGACTTACCATGACCCTGCTCACTTTGGTTGCAATTGTCGGAGCATTTATTTTTGCCATGGGTGAATCCTACTATCCTCTGGTGATTGGCAGGATGTTTTTGGGGATTGGCATGGCATGCAATTTTATGGGAACTTTAAAACTTATCACCATCTGGTTTGAGCCAAAGCAGTTTGCAACACTCTCTGCCGTGATTGTTTCTGCGGGCACTGCCGGAAATATAGCAGCAGCCACACCTCTGGTATTGATGGTTAATGCAATGGGCTGGAGAACTAGTTTTATGACAATGGGTGGGTTCACCCTTGTAATAGTAATTCTCTTCTTTTTTCTGGTGAGCGATGGCCCTGGCACAAAAAAAAGCATGAAACATCAGGCTGATTCCCGCCCCAGTGTGAAAGATACCATAAAAAGAGCTCAAATACTTTTTTCCCAGCAAGATTTCTGGATAATCTCTTTTGCCACATTTTGCCGTTATGGTATTTTTGCTTCGGTTCAGGTGTTATGGGCAGGTCCTTATCTTATAAAAGCCATGGGACTTTCTTCCATCACAGCTGGTAATATTCTCCTGGTAATGAGTTTAGGTCTTATAATCGGCAGCCCTTTAAATGGATATTTATCTGATATTATCTTTAATTCAAGAAAAAAAATAATTATTCCCGGTATCTGGGGAATGGTTATGATTTTATTGATCCTTGTATTTATGCCAGAAGGAACAGGCAAAGTGACTCTGGCCATACTCTTTTTTTGTTTTGGCCTGTTCTCCAGTTCAGGACAGATAATGTATGCCCATATCAAGGAGCTGGTACCCCACGAAAATGCCGGTATGGCAATGACAGCAATCAATTTTTTTACCATGGCAGGAGTTGCGGTATTTTTACAGGGAATGGGTTCCTTGATGAAATTTCTCTATCCTGGAACCTCTCTCGGGGTCCAGGCCTTTAACAGTGCCTTTATATTCTGCAGCATCTGTCTTGTAATTATTGCTATCTGCTACACTCTTACAACAGAAACCATGACCAAAAAGCATAAAGCCACCTGAATTTCTCAATCAAAAACATCCAAATTTAAGCAAGGTAGGTTATATAAGCCAGTCTTGTAATGGTTAAAAATACAACTATCAGGAAGATGGGACGAATTAATCCAACCCCTTTTTTTATGGCAAGGCTTGAACCTGCTCGTGCCCCAATGATTTGACCTGCCGCCATACTAAAACCGGCGGAATAAAGAACTTTACCTCCAATGATAAATACAATCAATGCCACGATGTTACTGGTAAAATTCATGATCCTTGTAATTCCTGAGGCTTTTTTCATATTCAACCCTAAAAGAATCAATAGGGCAGCTGTCCAAAATGAACCAGTACCCGGGCCAAAAAAACCGTCATAAAAACCTAATCCAAGACCAAACAATAAAAAAAACAGATGTTGAGGGATTTTTGGATTACTGGAGCCCTGGCCGAGATTTTTTGAAAAAAGGGTATAAATAAAGACAAAGAGCAAAAGTACGGGAATCAACCCTTTAATAAATCCAGCGTCCATATGTTGGATTGTCACAGCACCCAGTATAGCTCCGATGAGAGTAAACAAGATACCTATTAAGCTTTCGTTGATTTTAACCACACCTTTTTTGATGTAATTATAGGAAGCAGAAAGAGTACCGAAACTTCCCTGGAGTTTATTGGTTCCCAAGGCAATATCTGGAGGAATACCAATTGAAAAAAGTACAGGCAGAGCAATCAAACCTCCACCCCCGGCAATGGAATCCACAAAACCGGAGCATAATCCAGTTATAAACAGCAGGACAAAAGTTTGAATCGTCAGATCTATTGCCATGGTTTAGAGTATCCTTAAATGTGTCTCCAGCTATTCTTCTTTGATATCCAGGTGCATGAGGCGATCCCGAAGCTTTTCCTCGGTTCTGACAAACTCTTTTTGAAAGTCCTTGTTCTCACTGCTGGTAAATCCGTCAAAATCCATGAGGTCCTGGTTCCTGATAAGATTCAGCAGGTCCAGAATATGGTTTTGGGCAATGGTCCGGCAGAAATCTGAATCCCGATTTTTAATGCTTTCAGCTAACATTGGGTTGGATTTCAGGTAGCCAGGAGTCGTATACTGCCGGTTGAGCAGGAGAAAAAGAAGCTGAAACAGTCCGTCCACCCGAAGGGTCTTGATCAGAGTGGGGCTGTGAAAAAATGAAAAATTCTTATCAACACTCACCTCTGCCGTGCCCAGATATTGAACCCGCTCAAACCAGTTCAGGGTATAGGTCAGGTAATCTTGTTTCTGCCAGGTATCCTTTTTCCAAACATGAGCCTTTACCGCTTTATTCAACCCGTTCAGGCAATCTTCGCTATTCTCATAGTCATAGGTCCCCAGCAGCGCCCCTGACTGGAAGATATCAATCCCTGGTTTATAGGCCTGTTCACTGATTTCTGCACACATGAGCCGGTCCTCTTGACCCGGTCGAAGAATAATGATTTTACAGGATGGTTTTCCCTTTTCAATGCGCAGGATCTCCTCTGCCGAATCCGGGGGAACAATTGCATCGGCTATTGCCTGAGGAAGAAAAGCGGCATAGACTGCTGGACTGACATCTATCTTGCCCATAGCTGATTTGAACAGGAGTACCTCCCTTTCATCCATCCCACTCACCGGTATTATCCTTCCTTTTTCTAAATCCGGTAAAAAAAGATCCATAACCGATTCAAGGCCTGCCTGCCAGTGAGCGCTCCGAGGATCTCTTTTTTCATCTATCCATTTTTTAACTTTGGGGGTCACTAAAGCCATATCATTTTTTCCCTTTTCCTGTTCAGGTTTATTTTGGAGCCGATATCAAACCAGAAAACAAGGTTTGTTGTCAACCTAAAAATTGATTTGTTTACTCAAATTTTGAGTACTATCCGAATTCAACACAACTTGCATTTGCTGAAAATATTTTTAATCTCCATTAAAATCTCAGCTTCTGAGAATTCGGCATAAGAATAGTTAATTTTAATTGCTTTTAAATAATTTTTTTTATGGGGAATGCCTGACATAGTTTTAACACATCTTCTTTTATCTCGGTTAGGACCCGCTTTTTTGCACGGTTCCTCATTGTGCTGTCCATGAGGTCCACTATCTGCCTCATATGGAGTTCCCCCATGCCCCTTGCAGACACAGCACCGCTTCCAATCCTGATACCACTTGTCCTACCTGGACTGTCCGCATCGTTAGGCACCACATTCCGGTTTAGAATAATTCCAACCGATTCAAGACAGGTTTCTGCTAATTTACCTGAAATGTCTTTAGATGTGAGGTCAATCAATACTTGATGATTATCAGTGCCATTTGAGATAATTCGGTATCCTTTTTCCAAAAAAGCCTGAGCCATAATTTTTGCATTTTTAAGCGTCATTTTTTGGATTGAAATAAATTGTTCTTCAGCGGCAAGTTTAAAAATCAATGCCTTAGCTGCCAAAAGATTGACCGCACTGGTTCCCTGGCAACCCGGAAATATCGCTCTATCTATTTTTTTGCCATATTTTTTTTTACTTAAAATTATTCCGCCCCGTCCCCCCATCATGGTTTTATAACATGTAAATGTGACAAAATCACAATACGGTACCGGGCTCGGGATCAATCTTGCTGCCACCAGACCTGCTAAATGGGCCATATCTGCTAAAAACAAAGCAGACACTTCTTTAGCGATCTTGGAAATTTTCTTATAATCAATTAGCCTTGGATAGGAGCTGGCACCGGCAACAATCATTTTGGGTTTTTCTGAGTGAGCCATGTAGCGAATTTGCTCGTAATCAATCAATTCAGTTTTCGGATCCAATGTATAATGTGCAAAATCAAAGCATTTGCCGGTAATAGATGCAGAGTGCCCATGAGAAAGATGTCCACCATGTGGTAAACTCATTGCAAGAATACGATCTCCGACATTCAAAACACTAAAGTAAACCGCTAAGTTGGCTGACGTGCCGCTATGGGGCTGGACATTAATATATCCTGCTCCAAAAAGCGATTTCCCCCTGTCAATTGCTAAGTTTTCGATGTGATCCACGTTCGTACAACCTGCATGAAATCTTTTTCCCGGGTATCCTTCAATGGTTTTGGTATTTAACACTGATCCCATAACCTCTAATATGGACAGTGGGGAATGATTTTCAGCTGCGATTAGATTTAATGTGTTATCAAGTCTATTTGATTCATCGCTGATAAGCTGTGTCAATTCAGGATCGTCTTTGTATAAATATGACATGTCATAACTCTTTTCT
>CAZYDL010000012.1:0-23007 GCA_964646305.1 uncultured Desulfobacula sp.
AAACAGCAACCATATTAAAGTTTCCTCACTAAAAGGTCTTGATAATGTTTCCTATTCTTTTATGACAACTCTTTCAAAACTCCTCCCTGTGCTGAAAATTACAGCCCTGGTTTGTTTAATCCTTGGCCTTGCAAGACCCCAGTTCGGGGATCAAAAAATCAATATCACAACAGAAGGTGTTAATATTATTCTTGCCCTTGATCTTTCTGAATCCATGCGTGCCCTTGATTTTAAGAAGGATAAAAAGATTGTAACAAGACTTGAAGCTGTAAAAGGCGTGGTCCTTGATTTTATCATGAAAAGGCAGGGCGATAGAATCGGCATGGTTGTTTTTGGATCAAATGCTTTTACACAGCTTCCCTTGACAAGGGATTACAACACCATTGCCTTTATTCTCGACAGATTAAAAATTGGAGCTGCCGGGCCTAAAACCGCCATTGGGGATGCCATTGGTATTTCGCTCAAACGCCTTGAAGATATTAAGAGCAAATCCAATATTATTATCCTGCTCACTGATGGGAAAAGCAATTCAGGTGAACTGCCTTGGCAGGATGCCGCAAAGATTGCTGCCAGTAGAAAAGTTAAAATCTATACCATTGGAGTCGGCTCAAAGGGCAAAGCTCCTTTTCTTGTTGATGGTCTCTTTGGTAAACGTTATGTCTATCAAAATGTGGATGTGGATATTGAAGCTTTAAAAACAATTGCCAGGCAGACAGATGGAGATTTTTTCCAGGCAGAGGATTTAAAATCCCTTTCAAAAATATATGAAATGATCAACAATCTTGAAAAAACCAGGGTGGATGTTGAAAAGTGGGTGGAATATAAAGAGTTGTATCCCTGGTTTCTTGTACCGGGATTATTTTTGCTTTTTATCTATATTCTATTGATTAATACAAGGTTTTTAAAGGTACCGTAAATATGCATTTTGCCAATCCATATCTGTTATACTGGCTGTGGGCTCTGCTTCCTTTATCCGGGATCATGGTGTATGGTATTTTCAGGCGCAATAAAATACTTGAGCTCTTTGCAAAGGCTGATATTCTGCCTGTTATTGCACCGAAATTTGATCCAAGACGATTCTGGTTAAAGGCATTTTTGATTGTTCTTGCTTTTGGGTTTGTCTTAATTGCCCTGGCAGGACCGCAAATGGGATTTAAATGGGAAAAAACAAGCCAGAAAGGTGTTGATATCATGATTGCCCTGGATTGCTCAAAAAGTATGTTGGCCCAGGATATTAAGCCTAATCGGCTTGAACGGGCAAAAAGGGAAATTATTGATCTTTTGCGCATGATGCGATCTGACAGGGCAGGGCTTGTTGCTTTTTCCGGCAAAGCAATTTTGCAATGCCCTTTAACCCTTGATCATGAAACTTTTAATATTTTTCTAAAAGTTTTAAATCCTGGATTCCTGCCCATTGGCGGCACCAATCTCAGTGATGCCATAAATGAGTGCTATAAAGGTTTTGAAAAAGAGTCTGACACACAAAAAGCCATAATTATAATTACAGATGGTGAAAGCACTTCAGGTGATGTGGAGCAAACAGCCAAGCAGATGGCTAAAGAGGGTATTAAAATATTTTGTATTGGGGTTGGAGATATTGCAGGTGCTCCCATCCCCGATGAAAAGGGCGGGTTTATTAAAGATGATCAAGGTAATATTATCCTGTCAAAAACAGATGAGACAGGCCTGAAAAAGATTGCTGATTTAACAGGCGGCTTGTATGTAAGGTCAGTGGCAGGAGATATGGACCTTGATATGATTTACAAGGATAGAATTCTTGGAACCATGGAGAGAAAAACATTTATTTCAGGAAAAAAGAAGGTGTGGGAAAACAGGTATCAATGGTTTTTGTTCCCAGCCATTATTTTATTGTTAATGGAACTTGCCCTGTCATCAAAAAGGAGAATAAAACCTCCAATAAATTTATTGATGATTTTTATTTTTGTGTTTGGCCTGAGTATCAACGGGTTTAATGATTTTTCCACTGCCCACGCAAAAACCATCTCTTTAAGTGTAAAAGAGGGGATTGAAGCCTTTGAGAAAGAAAATTATGACCAGGCAAAAAAACATTTTATTGATGCCCAGCTTGAAAATCCAGAAAATATAAAACTGTATTATAATATTGGTACGGCAGCTTATATGAATAAAGAGTATGATCAGGCAAAGACAAATTTTAAACATGCACTTGACTCAGATGATGAAAATCTTCGCCATAATGCCCGGTATAATCTTGCCAATACTCTTTACCGTCTTGGTAAATTTGATGATGCCATAAAAGAGTATGAAAATATTGTTAAGAAGTTTCCAGAGGATTTAAACTCAAAGGAAAACCTGGAATTTGTCAAAAAGAAAAAAGAGGAAAAAAAACAGCAGGAATCACAAGGCGATAAAAATAAAAAAGATAATAACTCTGATAAGGATAAAGACCAGGACAAGGATAAAGATAAAAACAGAGATAAAAGCGATAAAGGAAAAAATAATTCTGATAAGGAGCAGGATAAAGACCAGGCCGCAAACCAGAATCCAGAGCAGCAAAAAGATCAAGACAGGCAGCAGAATCCGGAGTCCCAGCCCCAGTCTGGTCAAAAAAGTGATGAAAACATGGAAAACACAGATTCCTCCGGTAAAAAGCAAGAACAGAGTGAACAGCAAAAGAATATTAATCAGAATATGGAAAATATGCTGAACCGCCTTGAAGATAAACCTGGCAGAGCCATGATGCCCGTGTTTCAAAAACAATATATTGAAAAAGACTGGTAAAATATGAAGCTTAAAAAAGTTTTTCTTGTAATACTACTATTTTTGGCAGCAATGCCCGGGCTTTGCAGCGGGTTCACTGTGACAGCCCATGTGGACAAATACAAGATCTCCCTGGAGGATTCAATTTTCTTGAAAATAGAGGTGGATGGAGGCAAAGCTGATATTGATCTTTCCATGATAAAAGATTTTAAAGTGATCTCCAGGGGTACCTTGTCAAGTTTTAATTTTATAAATGGTAAATCCCAGAGAAAAGCAAGCTATCAATATATTTTACTGCCTTTGTCCAAAGGTAGATTAAAGATTCCTGCCATAAAAATTACAAGAAAAGGGCAGACAGCTTTTACAAAGCAGATTATAATTGATGTCGCAGATCAGGTTGTAAAACCAGATGAAGTAAAAGCATTGTTTTCCAAATCTTTTGTTACAAAAGATCAGATTTTTACAGGGGAGCAGACTATTTTTACATTGCAGTTTTTTACTTCAAAAAGATTATCCGGGCTTGGATTTGAAAAACCACCTGGATTTATTGGATTATCTGCAAAACCATTTGAAGAGGAAAGAAGTCATACCCTGAATATTAATGGTGTCCTTTATAATGTTACCCGGGTTGATTATATTATTACTCCTTCAATCCCTGGTCTGTTTACCATTGACCCAGCTGTTTTGATTGCAAGGGTGGCCATGAAATCAAATTTTAATGATCCATTTTCTTTCTCTGACAGATCAAAATCTGTCAGGGTTGTTTCAAATCCAGTTGAGATCAAGGTGTTGCCACTTCCTCAATACACGCCCAATCTTAAAACCCAGGGAGATGGTAAATTCACAGGGCTTGTGGGAAGTTTTGATATTCAATCAAATATTGATAAAACAACTCTGAAAGCAGGAGAATCAGCCACGCTTACCATAAAAATCTCAGGCACAGGAAATATCATGGATGCAATCCTGCCTGAAATGGATTTTAATGAAGATGAATTCAAGGTATATGATGATAACCCTGTTGAAACCATTGAACTGACCCAGAAGGGATATACAGGCTTTAAGATATTTAAAAAAGCCATTGTTCCTGTTAATCCAGGCAAATATGAAATTAAACCTGTCTCTTTAATCTATTTTGATGTTGATAAAAAAGCTTATAAATCTGTATCAACACAACCCATATCACTTGATGTCTCTCCATCGGAACAAATTCATCTTGCTTTACAGCCCCTAAATACAAACAACAGACCATCCACTATTAAAAAAGAGGTTGCCCTTGTTAACAGGGATATTCTGGAAATAAAAGAGGGGCTTAAAGTTTTAAAAAATTATAAAGAGATAAACCTTGGGTTCTTTATTGTGCTTTTATCCATTCCTGGGATTTTATTTTTCGGGGTGAAAATTTTTACAATGGCCTTGAAACGGGAACCATCTATTGAAAAGATAATGCAGGAAAAGGCAAAATTCCATTTTAAAAAAGCCATAAAACTTAATAAAGAGGGCAAGGATTTTTTAAGTAATTTATATTCAAGCCTGGTCTCTTCTATTCTTTCAAAAGCAGATAAAAAAGGAGAGACCATAACCATAAAAGAAGCCAGGATCATATTAACAGATGCTGGTATTGATAATGAAAAAATTGATCAGGTTACAGCTCTGCTTGAAAATATTGAATCTGTCCGTTTTGGTGGAAAAATATTAGATGAAAATAAGGCAAAGGAGATTTTATTAAAAACAAAACAGATAATAAAGATGTTTTGTATTGTTTTTATATGTTTTGGAGTATTTATTTTTACACCCCACAAAGCCATGGCCGATTCCACAGCAGTATTCATAGATGCAATTCAAGATTATAAAACAGGAGATTTTCAACAGGCAGCCCTTAAATTTGAGTCAATTGCACAAAGCCATGTTCACAACCCCTATCTCTATTATAATATTGGAAACTCCTATCTAAAAGCAAAGGAAACAGGCCATGCCATTTTATGGTATGAAAGGGCAAAAATATTGGCGCCCAATGATCCTGACCTTAATTTTAATCTTGATTATGCCCATGGTCTTGTGAAAGACAAAAAAGAAGATTCTGTCAAGATTATGGAAATACTTTTTTTCTGGGATAATCTGATCTCGATAAAAATTATTCAAATTATGGCTGTCTGTTTTTCCGCTCTTTTTTTTATATGGGCATCCATTCAGGTCATAAGAAAACAAAAAGTTTTTTCAGGGTTTGGAATTATACTTTTTTCATTGTTTACCATAACCACAGCCATTGTATCTGTAAATTACTACAAGCAGGCTGCCTGGCTTAATGCTGTTATTGTAAAAAACGAAGCTGTAATCCGTTCTGGAATGGCTGATACATCAACTAAACTATTCACCCTCCATGCAGGAACAAAGATAAGAGTTTTAGAGCAGAGAGATGGATATCTAAAAATCAGGTTTTCCAATGACAAAATCGGGTGGGTAAAAACAGGCCATGCAATTATTATCTGATTGCGTTTAAAATCCATGTATGCACTGCATGCTGGTTAAGAATGGATTCTGTGTTCGTGGGTATAAATATTAAAGCGGTTACTCCTGGCAAATCCAATCATTGTCACTCCTGCCTTGCTGGCAAGCTTTACAGCAGCAAGAGTGGGCGCTGCATTGGAAATTACAATGGAAATACCTGTTTTAATAATTTTACCAATGATTTCAAGGGACATTCTGCAACTTAAGGTTGCAATTTTATCATGTGTATCAATGTCATTTAAAAGTATATCACCGGCAAGTTTATCAAGGGCGTTGTGTCGGCCGATATCTTCATAAAGGAAGAGGATTTTTGAGGTGTCACACAACCCTGCACTGTGCACAGCACCGGTTTGGTGAAAAACCATTGAATGCTCCTGATGCATTTTAATTAAAGCCAATACCTGGTGATAAGTGATGGAGAGCATGCCATCAGGCTTGGAAGGTAAGACCATTGCCTTGTCCTGTAAAAGTGTGCCGCCTGAAGAGCCTTTTATCTGGTGCCCCTTTTGAAACTTATTTAATCTTTTTCCGGCAGTGTCATTTAATATTATATGGCATTGATTTTTATCTTCATGGTAAATGATATTTAGAATATCTGTCTTTTCATGAATAATACCCTGGGTAAATAAAAAACCAGCTGCCAGGGTTTTGGGCTTTGTCGCGGAGAATACCATCTCAAAGTGTTTATCTCCATTGATATAAATTTCAAGGATATCTTCATTGACAATATCATCTTTTATAAAAAGCTTTTTGCTATTCTTTATCCTTATGATATCAACTTGTTTGATGATTTTGCTGCTTTTCAAATCAAAGCCTTTTTTAAGCACATTTGGAAATTGACATCTGCCTCGAGCTTACACGGATCTTTTCCAAAAGTTTGAAAACTTGTTGTGGCATTCCATATGGAAGATCAATAAGGGAAAAGTCCTGATTGATATCAATGTTTCCTATGTATTTGCTCTCAAGACCTGCTTCATTGGCAATGGCTCCCACAATGTTTCTTGGCCGGACACCGTGACAGCGGCCAACTTCAATGCGGTACCGTTCCATTCCTTTTTCCAAAGGTATGATATTGGATTTTGCAGGTAAATTATTTTTTTTATTTATTCTTTTATTCTTTTTAAAGTCATGGTTTTTAACTTTAGAATTTCCAATATCATGGTTTTTACGTTCACGATCAGATTTTTTATGTTCCAGGTTTTGGTTTTTGGGCAGTAAAAAAGGAGTGTCCCCATGGTTCAGTTTTGCAAGTGCTGCTGCAACCTTTGCCACTGGAATATCCTGATCCTGGGCATAGCTTTCAATTAAATCTTCGAAAAAACTTAAATCTTTAGAAGCAATGGTTTCGGTAATGGCCTGGTTAAAATCTGAAACACGTTTCTTATTAATTTCGCTGTTGGATGGAAGGTGGAACTCCTTGACTTTTTGTTTTGTTGCTCTCTCTATATTCCTGAGCATCCAGCGTTCATTTCTGCTTAAAAACAGGATGGCTTCTCCTGTACGGCCAGCCCTGCCTGTCCTTCCGATTCTGTGTATATATGGATCTACCTTGGGAGGCATGTCATAATTGATCACATGGGAGATTCTGTCCACATCCAGACCTCTTGCAGCCACATCTGTTGCCACCAGGATATCAATATATCCATTTTTCAGGCGGTTGATGGTTCTCTCCCTTGCACTCTGGGCAAGATCACCATTCAGGGCTTCTGCCTTAAATCCCTTGTTCTCCAATGCTTTTGCCACTTCAAGTGTTGCAGTTTTTGTTTTAGTAAATACTATTACCCCGTCAAAGGTAACAGATTCCATGATTCGAATCAAAGCCTTGATTTTTTTAATACCCTGGATCATCCAGTATTGCTGGTTTATGGTTTCAAGTTCTGTTTTATCTGATTTAACAATTATCTCTTTTGGTGTGGTCAGATATTTTTGAGCAATTTTTCGTATGGGGGCTGGCATTGTTGCGGAAAAAAGAGCTATCTGTGAATCATCCGGAGTTTTGTCAAGGATCCACTCCACATCATCAATAAAGCCCATGTGAAGCATCTCATCGGCTTCGTCAAGTATTATACTGGAAAGATCTGCAAAGGTTACAGTTTTTCTTCGCATATGATCCATGAGCCGTCCCGGGGTTCCAACTATAACATGCACACCTCTTTTGAGCTGGTTCAGCTGGGTTCCATAGCTTTGTCCACCATATATGGATAATACATTCAATCCTTTCATTCCTGCACCATAGGTTTTAAAAGATTCAGCAACCTGGATGGCAAGCTCTCTTGTGGGGGTCAGCACCAATATTTGGGGTCGTCTGTTTTTAATGTCAATCCGTGACAAAAGGGGCAGTGCAAAGGCTGCTGTTTTGCCGGTACCGGTTCTTGCCTGGCCGATCATATCTTTGCCCTGGATTAAATGGGGAATGGTCAAGGTCTGGATTTGTGTTGGAGTTTTATAACCTGCCTTTTGAACTGCATTTAATACAAGTGGGCTAAGGTTCATTTCATCAAACCCAGTTAAGGGTAAAATTGTCTGGGACATAATTATGGGGGGTTCCTTATAAAAAAAGGCCGGGATAACCGACCATGAAAAATCAAAAAAAATAATATATATGAATTTAATGAATTATGCAAGAAAAATTTTTCAACATATTGAAATAGTATATGATTTTTTCCCCATACAGCCAATTACCGATTTATGTTTTGATAACCTGATCCATAAAAAAAGCAAAGGAATCCTGTCTATATTTTCTGATATTGTCAATAATGTTGCTGCTTTCAAAATCTTCCAAGGAGTCACTGACATACTTAAAAATATGACACGGGATATTAAATTTTTTACAGGTTTGAACTATTGATGCTCCCTCCATATCTATAAGTTCTCCACCATATATTGCAACTTTTTTTCTATCTTGTATACTGATAGCTGCCTTGTCCGATGTTGAAAGATTGGCATATTCAACATTGACATCAGCCATCGTTGAAAGATTATAAACAATTGGTTGACCTGTTTGAAAACCAGGTCTGTCATGCTCAATAATTCTACTTATTTGAAAGATATCTCCTTTTTGTTTGAACATGTTAAGAGCGCCTGCTGCACCAATATTTACAACCATATCAGGATTGAATTTTGTGCAGCAGTAAGCTGTTGCCATTGCAGCATGTGCTTTTCCTATGCCACTTATCACCAGCAGAAAATTTGTATTTTTGAAAACTAAAAAAGGTTTTTTGTGAACAGGCTCAAGTGATAATCCTGAAACAAAGGGTTTAGCCTCTATCATTGTGGCCATTATTATAGCTGTTAAAGAATTTTTTTCCATTTTGTCATCTCCTCTAAGGTTTGAATTGCTTTATTGCCTTTTTCTCCCAAAGAGAGAGTAAAGTCATTTACATACAGATTGATATGATTGTTGATAACTTTATCATCCAGTTCCTGGGAATGGGTTTTAATAAACTCAGTAGATGCATCCTTGTGGTTGTATGCAAATTTTATTGAATTTTGTATTAAGGATTCAATCTCTTTTTTTCTATTAATTAAAAATTTATCTTTTCTTATGGCAATACATCCAAGAGGTATAGGAAGACCTGTCTCTTGCTCCCACCAGAATCCAAGATCAACTATTTTTTTTAAGCCCAACTCTTTGTAAACAAAGCGGCTTTCATGAATAATCAGTCCTGCATCGAATTTACCTGATTCCACACCTTTAAGGATATTGTCAAATCTTGTCACAACAGTGTTTTTGATTTTCGGGTTCCAAAGTTTTAATAAAAGATTTGCAGTAGTCAAATCACCCGGAATTGCAATTTTTGCTGTTTCCAAATCAATGTCAGATTTATTGTTACATATTAATAAAGGGCCACAGCCAAATCCAAGGGCTGAGCCTGCATCAAGGATTTCATAATATTGTTTAAGTTTTAAATATGCAAAAAAAGATAATTTGGTCACATGAAATGTCTTTAAAACAGCTTTTTTATTAAGTGCTTCAATATCATCCATGTGGTGTTTAAACTTAAGGTCATCTTTGCTAACCAATCCATGGAGCATGGCATGGAAGATAAAGGTATCATTTGGACATGGTGAAAAAGCAATGTCAATAGTGGAATCTACCATTTTTCCAGCACCCGGTATAATGAATTTCTTTTAACAGGAACTCTCCCGCTGTTTTTTATAATTTCAACAAGCTGAGTCTGGTTTGTGGTGGTTTTAATCCCGGTAGCTTTAACAACAACCTCTTCAGTAAGAATACCACCCATATCATTTGCTCCCATGGCAAGTGCAAGCTGTGCAAGTTTTAATCCTTCGGTGAGCCAGCCAGCCTGGAAATATACAATATTATCAAGAAATATTCTTGAGATTGCAAGGATTTTAAGATAGTCAATGCCGGTGGCTGGCAGTATTTTGTCCATGGAAGTACCTTTGGGAGAAAAAGACCATGGAATAAATGCCTGAATATTACCAGCTTTATCCTGGACATCACGAATTGTTTTAAGATGGTTTATTTTTTCTTCATTGGTTTCTCCCATGCCATAGGTCATGGTTGCTGAAGATTTCATATTATTTTTGGCAAGGGATAATATAACTTCGCGCCACTGATTTACACTGGCTTTTTTCGGACTTATTTTTTTTCTGATCCTCTCCACAAGAAGGTCAGATGCTCCGGGCATGGAATCTAAACCGGCAGCTTTAAGTTCCTGGATGATTTTATTTATGGGAATTGATTCTTTTTTTGCAATATGGACAACTTCTGAAGGAGAAAATGAGTGAAGCCAAATTTTCGGGAAGCGTTCTTTCACGCCTTTTATTAAATATAAATAATCTTTCAAATCATACTCAGGATGCAGCCCGCCCTGGAGCATGACCTGGGTTCCTCCTGCACTTACAAGCTCTTCAATCTTCTTGAAAATTTCCTGGGGGAGCATTTCATAGGGTTTGATGAGATTGGCCCTTGCATGGAAAGCACAAAAAGAGCAGCAGGCATCGCATATATTGGTAAAATTTATGATTCTGTCAATAATAAATCCAACCTCCTGAGCAGGACTTATGGCTTTGCGGCGCATGTCAGCAGCTTGTCCAAGTTGGATAATATCCCATGAAAAAAGAGTTAAGGCCTCTTTGTGATCTATGCGTTCATTATTATATATTTTATTTAAAAGTTTGTTGTTTTTATCCATTTAATTCTCTGTGTCAAAAAAGGTCAGGTTTCTGGTCTCTTTAATCAAATTCAAGTTTGCACCTTCAGAAAAATAAAATTTTAAAGCTTTTTTAAGATCATCTGTAAATTCAAACTTCAGGACATTATAGTATTGATTAATATCATATATCACATCAGGGTATTTCTGCGCTGCCTTTGCAATTATTATATCTTTTTTATTTTTAAGGCATTCAAGGGATCTTTTATAGGATGCCATGATTAACTGGATTTTAGAAAAGTATTTATCAATAATGGATTTTCTTACAACAAATACTGCAAACACAACAGGATAACCGGTTTTTCTAAGCCATAAATCACCAAGGTCATATGTGTAAGTTGGAGGTATGGAATTTTTAAGCATTGCATCATTGCCAATGAGAAGGGCAGCATGGAACTCATTTAGTTTTGGCCGTGGACCTGTTGTGTGGTAAATGGGTTGGGCATTATAATATTTTTTTAATAAAATTTTTAAAAGCACAGCAGATGTGTGCGATGCATTGGTTACCCCGATATTTTTTTTATCAAGCTCTTCAATGGGAATATTTGAGGCAAGGGTAACAGAACCAACATATCCGATTGAGCTTAAACAAAATTGCGGCAGCACCACAATATTTTCATGGATATCAGCACAGGTTGCAGAGGATATGGGGCTCATGTCAAGATTATTGTCTGAAATCATCTGGTTTAAAGCTCCGGGGTATCCGCTGACAATGGTGATGCCTTCAAGTTTTTGTTTTTCAAACATATGGTAATAAAATGGATAGCAGTTAAGAAAATCAATATATCCAAGTTTCATTTGTAAAACCTTTGACACCTTTTGTTTTATCTTTGTTGTGGAAGATGATCCATTGCAACCTGCTTGTGACGGTTATTATAGGATGCAGTGGTGCGTTTGGGAATAAATCCAGCCGTTGTAATAAGTCTTTTAAGGAATTTTTCAGTACCATAATCAGGGGTTGTTGCTCCGGCAGCATGGACAACTTTTTCATTGTGATAGGTAGCTCCAATGTCATCAACTCCAAATTTTTGCAGTACCTGGGCCATTTTATCTCCAACATACATCCATAAAGCTTTAATATGCGGAATATTGTAAAGAAAGATCCTGGCAGTTGCATAAATTCTTATATCATCAAAACCTGTGGAGATTTTATCGGTTGTGATCTGGGTATTCTCGCTGTGGAACTGCAAAGGCACAAAGGTTTTAAATCCATTGGTTTTATCCTGTAAGTCTCGTAACTTCTGGAGATGATCAGCAATGTCTTCAATGGATTCCTTGTGGTTGTAAAGCATAGTTGCATTGGTTTTAAGCCCCATATTATGCGCAAGTTCCATAATTTCAAGCCATTGAAGGCCTGATATTTTTTTTGGTGCAATACTTTCGCGTATGTTTGGTGCAAAAATTTCAGCCCCGCCTCCTGGAAGAGTGTTTAAACCGCTTTTTATAAGTCTTTTAAAAACATCTTTTATTGGGATATTGTTTTGCTGTGCAAAATAGTGATATTCAACAGCAGTAAAGGCTACAATATTTATGTCAGGCTTTATCTGTTTTATGGTTTGAAGCATTTTTTCGAAATATTCAAGCTTGAGTTCAGGATGCAGCCCGCCTACTATGTGAATTTCATCAATTCCAAAATCAACGGCTTTGTTCACCTTTTCTTTAATCTCTTTAATGGAGAAAAGGTAGGCTTTTTTATCTTCCTTATCGCATGAAAAGGCACATAAAGGACATCGCAGTTCACATATATTGGTGTAGTTCAAATTCATGTTAACACCATAAAAGGTTTTATTCTGATGCAGCTTTGTCCTTAAATAATCGGCAATGAGTCCAAGATCCAGAATATCATTTGTCTTGAGCATATACACGGCATCATCAAAGTTTACAGGTGTATTTGCAAATACTTTTTCACCAATGGTTTTGAGCGTTTTGTTTTTTATATTTTCAGGAAATGTCATGGAGCTCTCTTTAATTTGTAATGATTTTCATATAAAATAATTCCGCCATGTATCTAACAAAGTCCCAAAAAAAAGTGCGGGAGAAATATACATATTTACCTGGAACATCTTTTTTATGGACTCATTAATATCTTTTTGTCTTGCAAGAATCTGCTGATATGAAAAAAGCATTACAATGACAATGACAGCAATCCAGTATATTATACCCATATGAGATAAAAGGCCTGCAATTATTATTGCCGCTGTTGACAGGATGTAACACACTAAAGACCAGATAAGCGCCTGTCTTTTTCCAACCAGGACGGGCAGGGAGTGCAGGTTCTCTTTTTTATCAAATTCAATATCCTGGAATGCATACACAATATCAAGGCCTGCAATCCATGATAAAATAATAAATCCAAGTATAAATGGCATTAAACTCAATTCTCCTGTTACTGCAAGATAACCGCCCATGGGCGCAGCAGCTTCCACAAGCCCAAGATAAAAATGGGATGAAGAGGAAAATCGTTTAAAATAAGAATATGTAATTAAAAGCAATACAGCAGGAAAAGAGAGTGTAAAGCAGAGCCCATTCAGCATATATGATGCAAAAATTAAAACAAAAGAAGAGATTGCAGCCACTATCCACACTGTTGAATGCCTAAGCTCTCCTGCAGGAAGAACCCTGGCTTTTGTTCTGGGATTTTTACCATCTATTGAGGCATCTATTACTCTGTTAAAAGACATGCCGGAAGTTCGTGCTGCAACAAGTGCAATTATCACCCAAAACCAGGTAGCAAAACTGCCTCCCCCGGCAAAAAGGACACCAATCAGAGCAAAGGGCAGGGCAAAAAGAGTCTGCTTTGCCATGATCAGTCTTGATATTAAATGATAAAAGGTTTTAAAATCCATACTCTTTCCATCTTTTATTGACCATATTAATTATATCATCGGGCATTAAGATTTCCTCTGGCCATTCCCGTCCCATTCCCTCTTCTTTTGTTTTTCTTGTGGCATCTACTCCCATTTTTCCACCAAAATCAGGGTATGGAGCTGAATGATCAAGCGCATCAAGGGGGCCGCTTGATACTAAAAGATCCCTTTGGGGATCAACATTGCTCAATAATTTCCATACAACCGTGGAAGAATCCTGCAAATCTATATCTTTATCAAAAACAGCAATGAATTTTGTTGATGACATCTGTCCCAGTCCCCACAGGGCATGGATCACTTTTTTTGCCTGTCCTGGATGTTTTTTATCAATTGAAACCAGGGCACAATTATGAAAAATCCCTTCCATTGGAAGTTCAAGATCAACAATTTCAGGTACAACCATCTTTAATATGGGAAGAAAGATTCTTTCGGTGGCCTTTGCCATATAACAGTCTTCCATGGGAGGCTTGCCCACTATTGTTGCAGGATAAACTGCGTTTTTTCTACAGGTAATACAGGTTACATGAAAAACAGGGTAAAGGTCAGCAGGAGAGTAGAAACCAGTATGATCTCCAAAGGGTCCTTCTATCCTTTGCTCTTCAGGGTCAACATAACCTTCTATGATAAAATCAGATTCAGCAGGCACATAAAGATCTATGGTTTTGGTTTTTGTGATTTCAATGGCCTTGTTATTTAAAAAACCTGCAAACATAAATTCACCAATATCAGGCGGCAAAGGAGCAGTAGAAGCATAAGTTACTGCAGGAGATCCTCCAAGGGCAACGGCAACATCCATTCTTTTGCCCAATTTTTTATACCTGTCATAATGTCTTGCCCCATCCTTATTATATTGCCAGTGCATTCCAGTTGTAGAGGCATCATATTTGTGCATTCTATACATGCCGATATTCTGGATTGCAGTGTCAGGATCTTTAGTTATAACAATGGGAAGGGTTATAAAAGGGCCTCCATCATCTGGCCAGCATGTGAGAATGGGTAAAAGATCAAGAAGTTTACTCTCTTTGCCATGTATTACTTCCTGGCATGGAGCATTTTTTATTTTTTTAGGGAAAATATCCGCAATCTCTTTTAAGGTCAAAAGAGTTTTAATCTTTTGGGTGAAACTACCCGGAGGTTTCATTTTAAGATATGAATTTATTTTTTGGGCAATTGTATCAAAGGAGTTACAATTTAAAGCCATCTGCATTCGTTTATAACTTCCAAATGCATTGATTAAAAGGGGGTATTGCGAACCTTTTACATTTTCAAATAAAAGGGCTGGTCCATGCTCTTTTGAAACCCTGTCCGTTATTTGAGTAATTTCAAGGTTTGGATCAACCTCTTTTGTGATTCTTTTAAGTTCACCTATAGCTTCTAACTCTTTGATAAACTGCTGCTGATTGTTTAATATCATAACACCCATTAAATTAATGATTTAAAGTTGTAGTTAATACAAAAAAACAGAGTCTTCTGTCAAGAAATTTACACAACTTGCATTAAACAGGTCTGATGATTTCTAGAAGATTATGGCTGTTTGCATAGATGGTTTTGTATGGGTGATGATGGAGGTATGGAGCATCTTTACATCATCTATTGCCTGAAACAGCTTGCATGATCTTTTAATCATTGACATCAAACCAATTTGGCTGGTAAAGTATTGCATATCTACTGCTCAATTAAGATGCTGCTTGTTGTTTTGATGAAATGAATTTTAAATTAATCATGAATTTTTTAACAAGGAGGGCGTTATGGCAATTTGTGTAATTATCCGTCGAACCGTAACTGATAAAACCATGGCAGGCAAACTAGCCCCTTTAATCGTTCGACTCAGATCCCAGGCAACTGCACAGCCAGGTTATGTTACAGATCAGACATTTTCCTGTCTGGACTGTAAAGGGGAATATCTGGTCGTGAGTATATGGAACACTCTTGACGACTGGAATAAATGGATGCATAGCGATGAGCGTCAGATCATCCAAAAACAGATAGATCAATTAACAGGTGAAAAAACCGAATATAGATATTATGAACCCATAGTTGGTGGAATCATACCAGAGTTTAAAGCGCTTGTTTAATGCCTGCACATGCAAAATGTAAAATCACAGTCATTAAAAGATCGCTGAATCAGGATATCATTGATGTTTACCTGAAAGAAGAGATGAAGGGTGGTGGGCAGTGCTCTACATTCAAGGAAGGTGACGAGTTTGATATCTATTCTGAATTTGCCATGCCTGAGAATTTTTGCCATTGGGCATGGGCAGATATTAGAAAAGATATCATAGCTGTCATCAACAATGTTCAATACCCTTGGTTTAAGCAAAAGGGAATCACAATTTCAGGATGCAGTGACTGGTTCAGGCCTGTCCTTTTTAAAATTGAGAAAATATCCAGATAAATCTGATCTTTTGCTTGAATAGTTGATTTGTTCCCAACGCATTAATATTGACTTTTTATGCATTCAATCATATACTTAATATAGTATTTGATCTTTTAAAATTTGGGGGCGAAATGGCTTCGACGGAGATTTTGAGGCCTATGGTAGCATACCGAGTGTTTTGTCATCTCGTAAACTTGGCAAAAAATAAACATAATCGCAGATGATTATAATTACGCTGTAGCTGCGTAGAGCAGCTTCCGTCCTGCCTGAAATCCTTCTTGCAGATTCAGGACCAGGGCGTCGACTATGCAAGACCGCCTGTAGGATTGTCTGTATCTTTCAGGTTGAACTTTTCAGACTATACTGTTTTGTATCCATCTCAAAGGAGACATTACAGCAAATTTAAATTTTGAGATAAGTATGTAGAAGCCAGGGTTGATCGTTTTCGGACGCGGGTTCAACTCCCGCCGCCTCCACCATTTTTGTATAATGATTACAGTTAGTTATCATTATTTAATACCTTTTTTAAGTGGATCACATGTGGATCACTTTTACTTTGCATTTCCGCCACCTTCCTGGTGGCAAAAACTGCCCGTTCTGTATCTGGTAAATAATATCGTTTAAATGCATCTGAGGCATGACCTGTGACATCATTCTGGATTTGTTCAGGTGACAGCAACATACCAAGTGGTGTAACTGTTGAGTGTTTTACCCCAGGGTACACTGAAACTCCTTCAATTCCTAAATTTTTACAAGCCTTAAGCCACCATTGATTAAAATATTTTGGTCCGAATTGTACACCAGTTTTCACACCTGACCTTGATGTCAGATGCCTGAAAAACGGCGTGCTGGGTAACGCACGTGGTACCATGCCTCTAATCTGCTGTATGAGTTCAATATGTTCTTGCAGCAGGATAATATATTTTGGATCACGTTCTTTTGGTTGAGGAAAGACTATCCAGCCATCATCTAAATTAATATGCCCTTCTAAAACTTTAACCATTTCACTTGGTCGCACTTTTGGGTACCATGCCATAAGGCGTACACCCAGCCAGCCAGTTCGCCTTCTTCAATGAAGATTTTTCTGGGTTTGGGTATACTTTTTACAAATTCCATAAATTCTTTAACACCTGTGTTTACCTTTGCTCTTTGACTAACGGTTCCCTTTTCATTGACCACTGCAAAATCTAAGGTTGAAATATGACAGTCTACTCCTATATAATTCATTGCGGGTTCTCCTTCCTGGGTTATGGTTGTTTTTTAGGTAAAAAATCGTACCATATTTCAACCTGGGAGGGATACCCGTAGTTTCATATTCTCATGAGCCACAACCCCTGTTGAAAACTCTTTTTCCATATTAAACGATATAATATATAAAAATTATTTTCGGCTTTTATTAAAAATCAGCTCAAACTCAAAAAAATAAAATCTTGGTTGAAGTCATATAGGGAAAATAAAATTTAACACGTAGTTGCTGTAATGAAAAAAACTATATTACCACCATATTTTTCCTTGACTTTGTTAACCTGTGTGTTAACATATGACCAATATGAAAAACATCATTTTTTATAAAGCAGAATCAGGAAATTGCCCGGTTGAAAAATTTCTTGATGATTTAGCACCTAAACAAGCACAAAAGGTTGTTTGGGTTTTAAACATAGTTGAAGAACATATAAATGTTCCTGCTAAATATTTTAAAAAAATGGTTAACACGGATGACCTCTGGGAAGTAAGAGTTAGTTTTGGTTCGAATATATTTCGATTTCTATGTTTTTTTGATGGCTCTGAAATTATTGTATTAACTAATGCTTTCCAAAAGAAAACTCAAAAAACTCCAAAACAGGCAATAAGAGTTGCTGAGAAACGTATGAAGGATTATCTAAGGAGGAAAACAACATGAGTGATCTTCAAAAGTATATTAAAAAAAGAAAAAAAAATGATCCTGCGTTTGCAGAAAATTTTGATGCCGGATATAAACATTTTAAAATTGGGGTACTATTAAAACAAGCAAGAGAAGAATCT
The DNA here is from genome assembly GCA_964646305.1 of uncultured Desulfobacula sp. GTDB lineage: Bacteria > Desulfobacterota > Desulfobacteria > Desulfobacterales > Desulfobacteraceae > Desulfobacula. The sequence goes on from CAZYDL010000012.1 coordinate 17,691, forward strand.
GGTCTTACACAAGAAGAACTGGCCTATCGCTTAAAAACAAAAAAATCAGCAATTTCAAGAATAGAGAATCATGCTGAAGATATAAAACTATCTACATTAGAGAAATTTGCAACTGCACTTGGCAGAAAACTCAGGTTGGAAATCGCATAAAAATTATAAACACACAGCTTGCTGCTTTTTTTTAAACCATAAAATCTCAACAACATTCTGACGTTCAAGCAGCAGATGTTCAAAACTGAAAATTTCTGTTCTTGGATAAGTTCTCCCTATGGCTGCAATTATTCTTCACAACCCCTCAGCCTGTTCCCGTTGTTCAATAAAAGCATCCAGAATACTTTTTTTAACCCTGACCCCGTTCCGTTCTCCAATTCTGAAAGCAGACAAATCACCCATACTGATCAGATTATAAACGTGGCTTCGGCTACATTTGAGCATTGTTCTCACCTGTTCTACATTCAAAAGCCTGTCTTTGACCTTTTCCATTGATCCCCTAATTTATTTTTAAATAAATTTTATCGTTTATTAATCCATGAAGAGCGAGTTCTGTTGTTTCCTTCCGGCCCAAGCTGTTTTTTTATGAAGCCATACGCCGCCGATTTTTCCTGTAATTGTTTTTCCAATCTGAATTCAACACAATTTATGCCCATGCTATTGATAACATCTACATAACCGCCAGGCATCCATTTTGGTCTTTTAATATAGATTTTATACATTTAATTCCTCAATTTTGATTGAAAAGCTATCGGTTCTGGCAAGTTTATTCATCATTTCATCAAGCAGATCATCAACATAGTCTTTGGCATTGTTCAGTCTTTTGACATCTCCTTTAAGAATATGGCATATGTCAGTCATATTCATATCCATGATCTGCCGGAAAGAGACATCCAGAACAATCAGGGTTGAAATAATTTTCTGGTCAACTTCTGCTTTGGGTACATATTTGCCTTGATCTTTTTTCCGCTCGAACTTCAGTTTTGCAATCTGCTCATCCAGCCGCCCAATCTCTTTGCCTGTTTTTCTGTTGTGGATATCATTAAGATCATCAATTGATCCAGCAGTGCGTTCTAAAGTGGCGGCATATGCACGGACTTCTGTTTCCGGAACAGTTCCATCACCATTAACCTTAATTAAATTTTTACCTTTATCTCTGGAAATTTTTGATTTGGAAATTTTATATCCTGCAGCTTGAAGATGTCGCACTGCCTCACGCAGACTTGAAAAATCAGAGTTGTTTTTTTCAGGAAAATATTTTTGTGTCAGCTCCTGTTTTTTGTGCTCTAATGTGTCATGGGCTGCTTCAAGATTATTACTGTTTGCCCTGGTGGGTGATTCCTGATAATTTTTCAAATTCCTGGTTTGACAAATTAAATCTCCTGCCTTTCTTCTATTAATTGTGCCTGCTCAGGCGTTAATTTTTCCAGGACAGCAACGGGCACCTGTTTTAAATTTAATTTTTGTGCTGCAAGATACCTGGCATGTCCTGTTACAATTACATTTGCCTTATCAACAAGGATGGGAACATTAAATCCAAATTCTGAAATTGATTTTGCAATCTGCTCTACCTGGGTGGCAGGATATTTTTTTGCATTTTTTTCATATGGAGTAATCAGATCTATCTCAACCATTTTGATTAATATTGCTGTCATGATTTGTCTTCAATCCCTTTTCGTTAAAAAAAATATTTTGACTTTTATAGTTTTTGTGCATACAATAATTATAATGAAAATAACTTATGACGCTCAGAAAGATAAAATAAATATTAGCAAACATCAGGGGGTTTCCCTGAGTGAGGCAAATAAAATAGAGTGGTATACCTTGTATGCAAAGCAGGATAAACGCTTTGACTATGGTGAGATCCGCATGATTGGTTATGCTTTTATTGGCAGCCGTCTTTATTGTGTCATTTACACTGACAGGGACAACTGCCGTAGGATTATCAGTCTTAGGAAGGCTAATATAAGAGAGGTGAAAAATTATGTACTTAACAACTAAATCAGGCCGGAAGGTATATCTTCCAACGAATGAAGAAGATGCAAAAATTAATGAAGGCATTAAAGCTGATCCTGATACATACGAAGTAAAAGATTTTTCAACTTTACGTAAAGTTGGTCGTCCTGTGAGCGACAATAAAAAAGATCGTATCTCAATACGCCTGTCCAAAGAGATTACCCAGCACTTCAAAGCCACCGGCAAAGGCTGGCAAACACGCATTAATGACGTGTTGCTGGAATATGTTGATTCACATTGATTTACACAAAGACAGGTCTTGATTCTATTCCCACACTTCGGACATTGTGCCTGGATTTTATATTTTAACCTTGTAATTTTTGATATTCGTTTACTACTAAACTCAAATCCATACTTTTCGAGTAAAAAATTAAAATCCTCTATAACTTGATGGGCATACATTGCTTTAACTCCCTTCTTTACTTGATTGAATTATGAAAAACTATCCAAGATTAAACATACCCCTGCGTTTATTGAAAAGTACCCGATATTCGACACTGGTTGCACCTTGTCGGTTTTTAGCCAGCAGAATCTCTGTCCTTGACGGATCTATATTGTCATCGTAATAACCGGGTCTATACAAAAAAAGAACAATATCGGCATCCTCTTCCAGCATTCCGGTCTGTTTTAAATCTGCCAGGGTTGGTTTTTTATCAGCTCTCTGCTCAACATCTCTATTAACCTGGCAAAGTAAAAAAATGGGCATTCTTAAATCTTTTTTCAGTAGAGCAATAGCGCTGCAATGATCTGTATATGTTTCATATTTTGACTGGTTGGAACGTCCACGAATTTTAGAAAGCTGATCAATAAAAATAACATCACAACCCATTTTTTTCATTTTCCGACATTTGCGCTCAACATCCTGAATCATACACTCTGAATCGTCGATATAGATTGGCAGCTCGGATAGTTTGCCTGCTGCTGAAGTTAAAGAATTAAAAGAATCTGTATTTAATTCACCTTTTACATAAAAGCGTAATGGGCTTAAATCACCTTCATCACCCAACCATCTGTCTGCCAGCGCTTCTTTATCCATCTCAATTGAGAGAAAGCCGACTTTTGCTCCATCTGTTGCAAGTTTTTTTGCCATTGATAAAGCCAGTGCAGTTTTTCCCATGCCAGGACGACCTGCCACCAAGATTAATTTCGAGCCAAAAATTTGTAAAAAAATATCTAATTTTGGAAAACCCAAATTAAAACCAATTGCTGTATCACTTGTTTGTGCCATCTCAATTCTATCTAAGGCGCTATTCATTAAATCATTCAGGGTGAATATTTTATCCCGGGAGGAAGTGGACTGTATTTTTAAAATTTCACTTTGTGCATTGCTGATATACTCTTCAATATCTTTTACATTAAACCCTTTTTCCACAATTTTGGAGGCTGTAACGATGGTTGTCCTGATAGTGAAAGCGTCACACACAACCTTGGCATAATGCCCGATATTCAAAACAACAGGAGCCGTATCCGAAATATGAGCAAGATAGGCTGCTCCTCCAATTGATTCCAGTTCATTTCTGGATTGTAACTCCTGGGCAACAGAAACAAGATCGACTGGTTCACTTTTTTCTCTCAAAGAGAGCATTACATTAAAAATTTCCCCATTTGCTTTTTTATAAAATTTTTCAGGAGTTAATCCATTAATGTCATCAAAACCAGCATTGTTTATAAACAGAGCCGATAATATAGATTCTTCCGCATCAAGATTATGAGGTGGCATTCTGTTCAGTAAAGGGTCATTAATCATAATAAAATATCCTTGATTTCATTTTCCATCTCTCTTTTTGATTCCTGTCTGGTGATAAATTTTGATTTTTTATATATTTCATCCTCCCACCTGCGTTCTGTGATCCAGCCCTGTGCCCACTTGGGAGTGCCTCCTTTGTTGATAATGCTCAATCTTCTTTGAGCTTCAATCTTTGCAGCATCAAGAATTTGTTTAACAAGCCTGTTGGTAAGAGCAGGAATCTTTAACCAGGAGTCGGCTGCAGCAGCCTTGCCTTGCTTAAAATCAAAACTATCCCAGAATTGATAAAATGTTTCTAATCTCTTCTCGGTTAATTTTTTTCCTGATTTTGAATGATAAAATTTTTGTGTTGCCGATTCATCAAAATCGGCTATTCTTTTATTACTTGTCTTACATTCTTGTCTGTTTATATAAGAGATATCCCGTACGGAGTTGTACCGATTTTGTTTTTTGGTCGTACCGATTTTTTTATCTGTTTTATTTTTTATTATTACAGATGGTTGTAGCGTTTTTTGATATCCCGTTCGGAATGGTTTTTTTTGCCGTACGGAGTCGTACCGATTTGCATTGTTTTCTATGGAATTTTCGTAATTATCCATGGTTTGATAATAATCATAATTTGTAATGGTGATGACAAATCCTGTCTTACCTCTTGTGGTTGTTATGCTCTGATTTTCAACCAGACTTTTAATAGCACGCTGTATCTGTTTGTAATTATAATTTCTTGTTGAATTACCCTGCATCCAGGAAAGGTCTTTCTTGATTTGTGGAATATTGAAAAACCCCTGACCACGGTTAAATTTTTTAATATCTTTATGTGTCACTTTTCTTAAAAGATAAAACCAGACTTCCCGCACTACAGGTGCACAATTCATTACTGGAGACTTATCAATTTCTCGGGCTATTAACACACACCCATTCTTAATTTTTTTATATTCCTCCAGGTCAACCACTACACACTCTCCCATATTAAACCCCCAGGACTTTTATAATTTCTTGAATATTTCCTTCATACTATCTGTGCGACATATTTAAACCCATTAATTTTTGCTTTGCTCTTTCATATTTGTTATAAATTTTTCTGCTGGGAAACCCACTTTCTGTAACTTGTTTTGTGTCAAATTTTTGACCCTTTTCAAGACAACTACCCTGGCTGGAACAATCAGATATTCGGCAGGTGATAAACCCCTCTTCAAAAAATAATATTTTCTTACACCTGCACCTATCCATAACCGTGTCCCATGTCCCTCCCATTTCCCAAATTATATCTGTGAAAAGATCGAGCCTTGCCTACCCGTGTAAGAACAGCCCCCAGAAGGACCCAAAAATAGTTAAGGAGTGTGAGATGGATGATAAGATATTGGTTTGTAATTTTGTTGAAAAGGGGTGTGGGGGGCACCCAGGTGGCCGATTGCATTTCTGGTGAAAAGCAGGCCAAAGAAAATGGCGCAGGCTTTTGGTAGTAATCCATAATAAAATCCCTTCGTTTAAGTTCCTTAGTCTTAAATTTTGAAGGGAAAAATTGAGTGATAAGTTATCAAAAGTTTATCACCCGTTTTATAG
>CAZYDL010000013.1:0-22831 GCA_964646305.1 uncultured Desulfobacula sp.
AGGCAAAGAGCAGCAGGAACACCAACAGAGCCTGCCCCGATAATTAGTACATCATAGGTTTTCATGACTGGCCTCCAAGGGCAAACCTCCAGAGGCAAATTTGCCAAGGGGAACTTCAATATATAAAGGCCTTCTAACATTGTTGACAATTTTATTTTGAGCAATTTTTTCAGCATTGAAAATCTGTTTAATAAGGTTGTCACAGGTTTTATATCCGCAGGGCCCCATACCGGCTCTTGTAACAGCTTTGATCTGATTCATATCTGTCATACCCTGCTGGACAAAATATCTGATCTGGCCCGCTGTAACTCTCTCGCAAAGACAGACAATTTCATCATCATGGATGTGATCAAGGGGGATTTTTTCTGTTAATTGCCTGCTGATTTTTTTGTCTTGAATGGTAAACCCTGCTATTTGCCGGGCAATATCTTCTTTGACCTTTATTCTAATAATTAAAGTTTTATCACTGTGTTTTGTAGCCTTTGCACCAAGGACTTTAGAAACACCGAGTGGATTTCCATCTATATCCACCAGGGAGATGGTATCATTTTTTTTTATCTTAATATTTGAGATTTCATAGGGAAGGTAGACAACAGGGTATTTATTGTCTTTTCGGTAATCCACAAGGGTAATGGCAAGTCCAGGACAGATGGTCAGGCATTTAAAACACCCTTTGCAAATACCTTTAAACCAGGGCAGGCCTTTAATTGGATCACCCAGCATTTGAATCGATTCTTCAGGGCAAACCGTGCTGCAAGGATTGCAGGGGATTTCCTGATAACAGTGAATTACAGGGAAAATACCCTTTTCTTTATTTGATATCTTACTCTTTTCAGCAGATTTGGTTTTTACAGATACTGGTTCAATGGATTTGCTTATAATGGGTCTGTTGATAATCGGTCCGGGTGGAGATTTTAAAATTTCAGCTTTTTCATACCAGGATCCAGGGATATCTCTTGTATCAGGTTTAAAGTGTTGAACAATTTTTAATCCTGTAATTTTACCATTGAACATGGCTGAGGAGGCCTCTGCAATGCCATGAGCATCACCGGCACTGAATGTTTTAATGCCGGCAGATTTGGCTTCTTCAGTAAATTCAGCAACAGATTCAAGTCCCACTGCAATTAAAATAGTGTCACATTCAAAGGTTTTATCTGTATTGGCAATGATTTTAAAATTTTTATCAATTTTTGCTATGGTAATAGAAGAGACAGATTCTTTCCCATTTGCTGCAACAATGGAGTGGGAGGTATAAATAGGGACTCCAAGCCTTTTGAGTTTGTCTTCATGAACTTTATATCCCCCGCATCGGGGCATGGCTTCTGCAAGACCCACAACATTGATACCTGCCTGCAAAGCATGGTATCCTGCAATAATCCCGACATTTCCTCCGCCTATGATAAAAAGTTTTTTAGTGGGTTTTACAAGATCACGATTTACAAGGGTCTGGAAAGCCCCTGCACCATAAATTCCTGCCAGAGAATTTCCCTTGAATCTTAAAAATTTTTCCCTTGCACCGGCAGCATTTAAAATAATTTTTGGGGTAACAATTTTATAAATACCATTGTTGAGAATACCCACTTTTTTATCATCAAAAACATATAAGGCTGTGCTGTTTTTCCAGACATCAATATGTGAACCGGCTTCTACTTTTTTGGCAAGCATTCGGCCAATATCCATTCCCCTCATACCCGCATGGGAATCTTTTTGGGACCCAAAAAACTTATGGGTCTGGAGAACAAGTTTGCCGCCAAGTTCATCCTTGTCATCTATAAGAATTGTTTTTATTGTGTGTTCTTCAAGTTGAATGGCAGCTGATAATCCAGCAGGTCCTCCGCCAATAACCAAGACATTTGTTGTAATTTGCTCAATATCGCTGATATGCACGGTTTCATCTACATCAGGCAATTTGGGCAATCCTTCAACACTTGCAATAATCATGTCCTTTTCAACCCTGGTCATACACGCTTTCACAGGGATATTGTCTGCAATGACCATACACTGGGCACATTGACCATTGGCACAAAAAATTCCCTGGGCTGAACCATCTTTATGATGATGGCCAAATATTTTGATATTGTTTGCAAAAAGAGCAGTAGAAATCATTTCATCTTTTTGTGCTGTAAGTTTTGCTTTGTTCCAATAAAATGAAATATTTTCTTTTTCAGGAATATCCAAAATTGGATGTGTAGTAATTCTATTGCTTGGCATGGGTTCTCCAACATAATTATTTGACCATGCTAATGGTTAAACCATTTAATACTGATTGTCAATGCTATTTTTTGAATTTTACATTTGGGGAAAGGCAATTACTCAATGGGGAAAAATTATCTACCCAAGCCTCCGAGTAGTATGTTGATACTGCTTATATAATCCTTGTTCTGGCAGGGCTTTGATACGTGATCAACATAGGGGTCTTTTTGTTTTAACTCTTTAATGGATTCTAAAAAATCCAGATTTCCAGAGATAAAAAGTATTGGAATAGCTGCATTTGTTTGCCTGATATGCTGATATACATCCATTCCATTAAATTTGCCTGGAAGAACAAAATCCAGGCTTATGCATTCATATTCATTCCTGTCAAACAGATCCATGGCCATCTGGCCATTTGCTGCAATATCAACTTTGTGGTTGCAGGGTTCATTTGTCAATATCCTGTACTGCACATCTGAAATTGCCTGTTCATCTTCAACAAGAAGAATATATTTTTCACAATATGATTTTTCCTTTTGGAGTTCTATAATCTCTTTATTGGTTAATTCTTTTTTTATAACAGGGAGGCTGATTGTGATTTTTGTGCCTTGCCCGATTTTTGAATCAATTAAAATATCGCCTTTATGCTGTTCAATATATTTTTTTACATTGGCCATTCCATATCCAGTCCCCTTGATGCCGGGTTTATATGAACCTGTGATATCCCTGCTTCCTTTTAATGTAAAAGCAGGTTCATATATTTTTTTAAGGTGTTGCTTTGGAATACCACATCCATTATCTTCAATTTCAATACAGATGTTTTTATCTTGAAGTGATGTCCTGATGATGATTCTGGGTTGTTCAACAAGGCTTGTTGCATGGATTGAATTTTGTACAAGGTTGACCAGAGCATGTTCAATCATACCGGGGTCAGCAATTAAGTCCGGCACTCCAGTACCATCCTCCCTGATGGCATTAACTTTCTCAAGATCCTTTTTAAGCAGAGTGAGTACAAGTCCAATTTTTTCATTGATTGAAAAATATTGCTGCTTGGGTTCCTGATCCTTGGCAAAGGCAACAAGGTTTTTTGTCAGGTTCCTCCCGCGCATGGTTTGTGCAAAAATCAACTCCAGAGTTTTCCTTATTTCTGGTTCATTACAATCAAGGAGTGCAAGTTCAGCATTGCCCATGACAATTCCAAGAATATTATTAAAATCATGGGCCATTTTCCCTGCTATCCGGCCTACTAATGCAAGTTTTTCATGCTCTGCCATGATTTTTTGATTTTCAATTTTTTCTTTATCAGACTGTTTACGTTCTGATATATCCCGGACCACCGATAAAATAACCTCCTGCCCGTTGATGAGTGTTGTGTGATTATGTATTTCAATGGGGATCATGGTGCCATCTTTATGAATATCTAAACCTTCAAAGAATTTGTCACGGGTAAGCTCATTTTGGATGATGGATCCGACCTTACCACGGATTTCCGGGGCTTGAAGATCTGCTACAGTCATATTTTGAAATTCATCGCGGGTATATCCTAACATTTTTGATGCAGCAGTATTTGCAGCAATTATGTGATCGTCCATGGTAATGATAAAAATAGCATCGGGTGCCTCCTCAAAGAGTGAGCGAAATCTTTGTTCACTCTCGTGCAGCATCTCTTTTGATTTTTCTCGCTCTTGTTCCTGGTCCATGCGCTTGTGCAGGTTCATTATTATTTTGTTAAAAATTTGAATAATTTCAATTTCATCCATGGTAGATTGATGGTGTTTTTTAACGAAATCAAACCCGGAAAAACCCATGAGCATGTAATCATAAAATATGGGAACAGATAGTAAACTTACAATCTTTTGCTGTTCAAGAATATCTTTCTTTAAACTTTTTTGGAGTTCTGTCACTTTGTTAATAATTACGGGTTGCCCATTACGGTGGGATTTAATCCAGTCAGAGAATGCATCAATGGGGCTTTTCTGTAGATTCTGAATCTGAGGTTCTACACCTCTGCCACACCACTCATAAGTATTAATACCAATGTTGTTTTTAAAATCATATTTAAATATATAAGCGCGATCAGCATCGACAAATTTACCAATTTTATTTAATGAAGTTTGAATTGCATTCTCAATGGTATCAATGGGGATGTTTATACACTCAGCCGAGATATCCATGAGCAAACGATAGCATTGTGTTTGTTTGTTGAATTTTTCTTTTACAATATGTCTATCAGATATAATTTTTTCAAGACTTTGATTTTTTTTTTCTAACTCTTCATAGGTGGGTTTTTCAGGCATAATCAATCCCTTTATCTATAAATTATTTTGAGCCGTGATTATCTGTTTAGCACAGAACTTCTTAAATATTCAATAATTAAAGTGATTCTATTATTTTGTTTGAATCTTGACTATGATAAATAAAGGACTTTGACCACAGTGATTGATTTCTTTTTGCTTTCACCAAATATTGAAATACTTAAGGTGCAGGGCATTCACCTTGGGTTTGAACATTCAGATCACCATCCTGTGAAGGTACAAATTAAATTCAACTGATTGTGTTTGAGCGGCTCGTAGAGGAGCTGCTCACAACTCACCCATCTGCTTTGTTGCTGCAGACTTTTGCAATCCAAAACTATTTAAGTAGATTTCCTGCGATATTTTTTTGTAACTAATTGCTTTTGTTTCTCTTTATTAAGTAAATTTTTTTCAACAAATAACGCCTTTTTTGTAAAAGGATCAATGCCTGTATAATACATCAAAGTTGACCATGTTGAAGGTGTTGGCGTGAAAATCTGCACCTGCTCAGGTGTGACCTTTAGTTTTTTGGTAGTAAATTCTTTTAAATTCTGCATATCCTTCATTCTGCATCCAGGATGGGCAGCAATTAAATAATAGGTTAAAAATTGTTTTTTCCCTGATTTCTTTGACAGGGAATCAAATTTGTTTTTAAATTTTAATAAAAGATCAATATTTTGCTTGCCCATCAATTTTAAAACATGGGGCATGGTATGCTCTGGAGCTACTTTCATCTGACCTGAAACATTATCTTTTACAATTTTTTCAAGATAGCTACTGCCATATTTTTGGTCATTTATAATAAGGTCATAACGGATACCCGAATTTATAAAAACCTTTTTAATGCCAGGAAGTTGTTCTATTTTTTCAATCAATTGTATCTGTTTTGAATGATCAGGAGCAAGACTTTTACAGGGTGTTGGAAAAAGACAGCGCTTATCAGGGCAGGCACCTTTTGTAAGTTTTTTTTTGCATTCAAATCCATACATATTTGCAGTAGGGCCCCCAAGATCTGTAATATATCCTTTAAAGTCTTTAAGGCGGGAAATTATTTTTGCTTCATCTACAATGGAGTTTTCACTTCTGAATCGAACAGTCTGTCCCTGGTGGACTGAAATAGCACAAAAATTACACTCCCCATAACACCCATAATGGATTGGAATTGAAAATCGTATGGTTTCCAGGGCTCTGACAGAGCCGCTCTTTTTATAATAAGGGTGGAGATCCCTTTCAAACCCAAGACCATGGATATGATCAAGTTTCTGTGTGCTGCTGTAAGGTTCTGGCGGGTTTAAGACAAGATAACGCTCATTGTGCTGCTGGCAAAGCCTTTTGGCAGTTATTGGGTCGTTATTCTGGTAAAATATATTAAAGCTTTTAATAAATAAGTTTTTATCTTTTTTAACCTGCTCAAATGCCGGGATTTCTTCTCCCTTTTGCTCTTTTGAAATAAACGCAACGCCATTTAAAGATTCCGGGTTTGTATTATTTTTCAAGGCTGTTGCAAATTTGATGACTGAGGTGTGGGCCATGCCAAACAAAAGATAGTCAGCCTTTGCATCAAAAAGTATGGACCTTCTGATTTTATTGGATTTAAAATCATAGTGGGCAATTCTTCTAAGGCTTGCTTCAATTCCTCCAAGCACAAGGGGGCTGGTGTTTTTAAAATATCGCCTTACAAGATTGGAATAGGCAATCACAGCTCTGTCCGGGCGCTGGTTATTTACACCTCCCGGGGTGTAATCGTCCTTTTTCCTTCTTTTATTCAAGGCAGTGTAATTTGCCACCATGGAATCCACACAACCTCCTGTAATTCCCCAGAAAAGAGCAGGTTCCCCAAGCCTTGAAATATCTTTTTTGCTCTCCATGTCAGGCTGGGCAATAATCCCTACTCGAAAGCCCTTATCAATAAGAACTTTTCCTATGATTGCAACTCCTATAAAAGGTGAATCAATGTATGTATCACCTGTAACAAGAATTACATCAAGGCGGCTCCAGTTCAGTTTTTTTATTTCCTTCATGGTTGTGGGAATAAACATGGTGGCAGCTATTTCCTTAAAATTTTATCTAAATAGAAAGACCAAGCATATCATACAAGATAATTTAGTGGATTACAATTCCACTTGCATTGGTGGGTTGTGTCAGACGTTTGCAATTATTTTCCTAAAGCATAAAATTTTATGGGCAGGGCGGTTTATAACATGAGAAGATAAATGCCAGATACAGCAATTGCAGCTCCGGCAGCTGCTCTGATGGATACATGTTCTTTATGAAGAACAATTGAAAACGGGATGATGAAAATTGGAACAAGGGATAAAAAGCTGGAAGCCACACCAGTCGTAAGATAATGAAGCACAAGAAGAGATAAAGACACTCCGAGAAAAGGGCCGACAGCTGAACCTATAGCTGTGAATACTACTGCTTTTCTGTCTTTTATGGCAACTCTGACATCTCTCCATTTTCCCATGATGGTAAAGAAAATAAGAAAACAGATAAAAGCTGCAATGGCCCGGATCTGGGTAGCAGCAAAAGCATCAAGATACCCTGAATCTGTCTGCATACCTTTTTTACTCAGTATATATCCCAATGCCTGGCCAAGCATGGCCCCAAATCCATACAAAACACCCTTCACAGTGATCTGTCTGATTTTCAGGTTTGAAGAGTTTGAAGTTTTTTGATTCCGTTCAAGAATGACAATACCGACACCAGTCAGTGTAACCATCATGCCCATCCATTGATGAAGCACATAGGTCTCTTTCAGGAAAATCCAGCCTATCAGGGCTGCGGTTGGCGCAGACAGGCTGAAAATCAGCATGGCCAACCTGGGGCCAATTTCAACAAGTGCTTTGAAAAGGAAGATATCCCCCATGAAAAATCCAATAATTCCGGAAAGGCTTAAATAGATCCAGGCATGGGCTGGAAAGTTAACAGGGAGGATATATCCATGTCTGAAAAATAAAAAACAACCAAACAATACCAGAGCGCAGGTCAACCTGATAATATTAACTGGGGCAGCTCCCACTCTTTTGGATGCAGCTTCAAAGAATTGGATACTGATTGTCCAGCACAATACAGTTACAATAGCGATTAATTCACCAGTAAAAACCATGGAACTCCTTTTTTGTAAAATAGAACGACCATAGTTAGATGATATGAAATTAAATTACAAGTGAAATATCCAAGGCAATTACAGCACAATCAAGCTTTGTTGAAGATTTGTTTTGAATGATGTATGAATATTAAACAATAATGTGGATTCCATTGCATTTTTTTAATACAATAACATTGTTTTAAGAAAAAGTTATATATTAATTAAGTAATGTGATATTATTTGTTTTATTGCGAAGCTCGGGTCTAATGCTCCATCGCTTGCAACGGGGAGATTCATTGAAATTGCTTTGAAAAAGTTATGGTGTTTAGGGTTTATTAATTTATTATGCCGAGGGGAAATATGAAATATTTAAACATGGTTTTAATAATTTTAACCGGTCTGTTTTTTCTTTCAGGATGCAATACATTGGGAGTCGGCATCCAAGGCCCTGGACCAGGGCATTCTCAAGAAACATATCACAAACAAGGGCCTCCACCACATGCCCCGGCCCATGGATATCGCCATAAACATAATAAAAGACATGAACTTGAATATAATTCCCAGGCAGGTGCTTATATTGTCTTAAATACACCTGAAACCTATTTTGGCAACAATCTGTATCTTAGATTGTCAACTGCTGGGACATGGATGGTCTCCACAGCGCTTGAGTGGGGATGGCGTGTTGCTGTCGGAAATGAGGTACCGTACAAACTGAGAACATATAAAGGCAAAAAGAAGAAGAAATCAAAAAAGAAAAAATGGCATAAAAAAAATAAGCATGGTTATCAATATGATGACTAAACGCCATGTGACGGATTTACTTGATTGCCGCATAATAACCAGAAGACCACGCGTAAAATATAAAAAAATACAAGTTCACAGCTTGTTTGGGTATATGAAATTGAATGTTTCATTCATAAGCATAATGGCTTTTTGCATGCTGGTCATGTTTTCTGGATGTGTAAATTCCATCAAAGGAGAATTTTATTTAAACTTTGAGCAATATGAAAGAGGTATCCGCGCTTTTGACCAGGAAATAAAGAAAAAACCTGGTGTTGCGAAAAATTACTTTTATCTTGGCCGTTTCCTGTTGGCTCAAAAAAGATATAAAAAAGCAAATATACGGTTTAAAAAGGCTGTTAACCTTGAACCTCGAAATGCTGAATTTCACTTCTGGCTGGGTGTCTCCCACGGGGGGTTGAAAAAACTTCAGCTTGAAATGAAAAATTACAAAAGAACAATTGAGTTGAAATCCAGGCATTTTCAAGCCCATACCTATCTTGGTCACAACTTGTTTCGATCTAAAAAGTATGTATCAGCTTTAAAAAGTTATAATAGAGCGTTGTCAATAAAATCAGATAATCCTGCTGCTCTTTATAACAGTGCATTAATTCTGAACAGGATAAAAAGAAAGCCCGAAGCAAAATCAGCCTTTAAACAATACCTGAATAATTATGGCTATAGTTCAAAAGGCATGACCGCAGTTGCCTATCTAAATCAAATGGGTGATTTTGAATATAGAACCCATCTAATCAATAAAAGGAAACTGGTTCTTAAAAAGATTAGTTTTAATAATTTAAAAGTTGAATTAAAAAAAGAGTCACTGCCATCCCTTAAAACCATCGGGGCCATGACAAAGAAAAATTCTAAGCTTGTCCTTTATATTCTCGCGTATCAGAAAAACAATAAAGCACTGGCCAAAAAAAAAGTTAGAGTAATAAAAACCTATTTATTAAATATGTTTCCAGGAATAAAGCCGGAACAAATCAAATTAAGCTGGTTTGGTGTCCCAGAACGTATCAGGATAGGAAAGATGAATCATATTCTTGATGAGTCCATAAATCTGTTTGCTGTTATAAAACAAGACTCCAAATAAAAAAAAATAATATTTTGTGACCAAATCATTATCCATGCGTATATATTAACAAGAGGATATTTTTGAAAGAACATAAATGTATTGGCATAAATGATATTGATATACTTGAACAGGTCCTGGAAGGAAATAAAAACCAGTATCGTTTTATTGTGGATAAATATCAAAACCAGATTTTCAGTTTTTTGATGCGTGCCACAGGATCACGCCCAGATGCAGAGGAGCTTACACAGGAAACATTCATGAAAGCGTATACAGCACTCAGGAGATTTGACACAAAAAATAAGTTTTTTCCATGGCTTTATACCATTGCTCTGAATACCTTTAGAGACTGGAAACGAAAAGACCTGAATCAATCCAAAGCATCCCTGCCATTCCCTGAAAATATGTTTGCAGATGAAAATGCTGTCAACCAGGAACTTGCCGCCACACAAAAGGAAGATATGGCCCTGGTTCAAAAGGGGTTGTCCATGCTTTCCCTTGAACATAGGGAAGCCATCATTCTCAGGTTTCGCAATGATTTGTCCCTTCAAGAGATCTCAAAAGTTTTTAACATATCCATGAGCGCATCTAAAATGAGGATACACCGTGGATTAAAACAGCTTAAACAAGTGATATGCAATGAAAACAGATAATGAAAAAGATAATATTTTTAAAGACAATTTGATCTCCATGATCAAGGAACTTCCCGAGGATACACCTTCTGAAGGTCTGACTTTAGAGGTTATGGGCAAATTAAAAGAGATAGATAAATCTTTTTTGGAAAAATTGACCGACCTGTTCAGACATCGTGTTACTATTTCCTTTTCACCTGTTCAAGCCGTCTGTGTTACGGTTATATTGATAGTTGGCCTGATGACCATCCCGTTTAATTTCTCACCGGGAAAAGCTGTAAATAAGTCAAAGCAGATGGAAAATATTAATCTAGCAAACCACTCATCAAACTATTTTATGGGTAGAAACTTGTTGGATAGTGGGGAATATAATAAATCCATTGGTTTTTTTAAAGAGGCGGTGGCACAGAATCCTGCAGATTCAGACTATCATTTCTGGCTTGGTGTCAATTATGGAAACCTTAAAGATTACCAGAATGAAAGAATCTCCTATTTAAAAGCAATCTCCTTTACATCTGATCATCTTATGTCCAACTATTTTCTGGGCCACAGCTTTATGAATGATCAAAACTGGGATATGGCACTTGTAGCCTATGACAAGGTATTGTCCATCCAGCCAACATTTGAACAGGCACTTTACAACAAGGGGCTTGCTTTAAAACGTATTGGCCGCAACCAGGAAGAGATGCTGGCCTGGAAACATTATCTTTCCATGAACAACACAGGCCTGTGGGCGCTCAGGGCAGCAGCACATTTAAATGCTTCTGGAGATTTTTCATACAGAATAAGTCAGATTGGAAGACAAAAAATTGTAATAGGGCCGTTTCCAACCAATGACAGTGATAAAAAAATCATGCTTTCAGATTCTTCTTTAAGAAGCCTGGGTCAATCCCTGCAGTTATCTCCAGATCTTGATCTGTTTGTCATTGTTTATTTGGACAATAACCCTGACCTTGCTAAACAGCAGGCAAAAAATATTAAAAAGCAATTATTGGAAAACTTTTCAAACATCAATTCGGCTCGCATTAAACTCAGCTGGTTTGGTGTGGAAGAAGAGATGACAATTGGGAATAAATCATTTTCCTTGAAACATTCTGTACGTTTCTTGGGTTTGCAAAGG
Source organism: uncultured Desulfobacula sp. (assembly GCA_964646305.1). Classification (GTDB taxonomy): domain Bacteria; phylum Desulfobacterota; class Desulfobacteria; order Desulfobacterales; family Desulfobacteraceae; genus Desulfobacula. The sequence goes on from CAZYDL010000013.1 coordinate 11,186, forward strand.
AAATTTAAAAATAAAGGAGTCAGCACATGAAAATTAGGAATTTTAAACATTTAAATCTTATTATGGTAATGGCGTTTTGTCTGTTCATCTTTGGCCCAATGAGTACTGCCTTAGCAGCAGAGGATACCCCTGATGAAGAAGTAGTTGAAGGCATTGTTGAAGGCGATGACCAAGTAGACCCAGACGCGTTAGAAGAAGATCCGGAAGAACCAGCTTTTCAGAACCCCACACAGGTCCAGAGAGCTATCAATATAGCAGAAGCATATGCTGCAAAACCAGATCCAGATCTTACAAAAGCTCAGGAAGATCTTGACAATACGCAGGATGAGTTAGATAAGACACAAGATGAACTTGATGCATTGGATCCGAACAATTCAGTGAATGCAGAAGAAATAGCAAGGTTGACAGCTAGAATTGCAGAGTTGAAGTCGGAACTTGGAAGTGCCCAGGTAGGTTTTGACAACCGTTTGGCTGAAATTGCCGGTGAAGAAGTCACACCTGAAAGTATTGAACAGCTGCGTGCAGAAGGAATGGGCTGGGGAGAGATTTGCCATAAATATGGTCTTCATCCCAGCATTAATGGCATGAGACACACAAAAATGCATAAAAACAAAGCAGGTTGGAAAGAAGGTTTCAACCCTGACGGAGAAGATTCAGATATTGAAATTGAAGAGGCAACTGCACGCAATTTTAAGTCGGGTTTCTCAAAAGGGCATGGTGTATCTGCAGATAAAGGGAATAATGGAAAATCATCTGAGAAAGGTTCAAAGGGAGAGGAAAATTCAGGGAATAAAGGGAATAAAGGTGGAAACGACAAAGGAAATAATGGTGGTAAAAAGAAATAATTGACCTTATAAACTACAATAATTAAACAAAAATATGGGCAGTGCCGGTAAATGGCGCTGCCTTTTTAGTTTTATTTTTTCTTTTCAAGATTTGAACCTGTTCTCAATCTTGCCATGGCCTGGATAAATTGATATAGTTTTATTTCCTATAAATGAAAAACAAACATGGTTTGAATGAAATTGAAAAAACAAGATAAATTTATATTTTTATGCCAGTCCTGTGGAGCCCAGACTCCAAAATGGATGGGGCAGTGCCCGGAATGCGGTGGTTGGGATACCTTGGCTGAAGAACGCATTGTTCCAGGTGTTTTAAAAAAGAAAAAATCTCTTTTCCTGCCGGAACCTGTTCCCATTGATTCTGTAAAAGTCAAAGAAACGGATAGAATCAAGACAGGGTTGGCAGAATTTGACCGTGTGCTTGGAGGCGGCCTTGTTGAGGGTTCGCTGATTCTCATTGGCGGCGATCCTGGAATTGGAAAGTCCACCTTGATGCTCCAGGTATTATCAAAATTATCAGATTCCGGAAAAAAGTGTTTGTACGTGTCTGGAGAAGAGTCAATACGGCAGATTTCAATGAGAGGTAAACGGCTTAATTCCAAAGGGTCTTCCATGTTTATTGTATCTGAAACTGATCTTGATTCCATTCTGGCAATGGTGGCATTATCACAATATGATGCCCTGGTAATTGACTCAATCCAGACGGTATTTCATCCTGATGTATCTTCAACTCCAGGCAGTGTAACCCAGATCAGGGAAGCCTCCATGCATTTTATGAAGCTTGCAAAGTCAACGGGGCTTCCAATTTTCCTTGTTGGCCATGTAACCAAAGGGGGAGCCATTGCAGGTCCGAGAATTATGGAACATATGGTGGATACGGTTCTCTATTTTGAAGGGGATAAGAGTCATGTCTTTAGGATATTAAGAGCTGTTAAAAATAGATTTGGCTCCACCAATGAGATTGGTGTGTTTGAGATGAATGAAAAAGGTTTGATAGAGGTGCCAAATCCCTCTGCTGTGTTTTTATCTGAACGTTCAGCCATTGCTCCCGGATCTGTTGTAACATCATGTATGGAAGGCACCCGGCCAATCCTTGTTGAAATCCAGGGGCTTGTATCAAGTTCAAGCCTTGGTACGCCAAGGCGGACAGTTCTTGGACTTGATAATCACAGGGTTGCTTTAATTGTTGCTGTGATGGAGAAACGACTTGGAATGAATTTAACAGGCCTTGATATTTTCATGAATGTCACAGGCGGAGTAAAAATTGTGGAACCCTCGGCTGATCTTGCCATTGCAGCAGCACTGGCATCAAGCTTTTTGGATAAATCAGTGGATAAACAGACAACATTGATAGGGGAGATAGGTCTTACAGGTGAAATAAGAGCTGTGGGGCATGCCCAGGCCAGGATCAAAGAAGCTGCAAAAATGGGATTTACAAGATGCCTTGTCCCCTTCAATAATATCAAGCAATTATCCAAGGTAAAAAATATGACCATTGAAAGTGTAGGCGTTCTTAAAGATGCTGTGGAGGTATTGTTTTAATGTTGGAAAAAAAAGCAGGGTAAAAAATGAAAAACCCTAAAAAAAAGAAAAAGCAAAATAAAAGTTCCAATGGAAACCTTAGTAAAAATCAATGGGAAGACCATCTGACAAGAAGGGCAAGATCAGAAAATTACCCTGCAAGATCTGTTTATAAACTTGAAGAGATACAAAACAGGTTTAAGGTTATAAAAAAAAATGATCAGGTTCTTGATCTTGGATGTGCTCCCGGTTCCTGGCTGCTGTATTCTGCAAAACAGGTTGGAACGGGCGGATCCGTATCTGGTATTGATTTAAAACAGATTGATATTAAACTGCCTGGGAATGTATTGACAATACAGGATGATATATTAAAACTTGGTGATCAAGTTTTTTTAAATAAAGATAAAAAATTTAATATAGTATTAAGTGACATGGCTCCTGCCACTACAGGAAGAAAGGATGTTGATGCATTAAGGTCTTTTGAACTTTGCAATATGGCATTAAAAGTAGCAGATGATTTTTTAACTGCCAATGGAAATTTTGTCTGTAAGATATTTCAGGGTGATGACTTTAATAGTTTTAAAAAAAATGTTAAATCAAGATTTAAAGAGTGTAAAATTTTTAAACCAAAAAGTTGCAGAAAGCAGAGTAAAGAAATATATATCATAGCAAAAGGCAGAAAATAGCAGCCACAGGCGGGTTAAAATGGTCTTAATCCAAAACAGAGCAGTAAGTAATTATAAAATTGAGATTGGTTTTATATATAAAGGAGGAGTTCCATGTCAGGACACAGCAAATGGTCAACAATAAAGCATAAAAAAGGTGCTGCTGATAAAAAACGCGGTAAAATTTTTACCAAATTAATCAAAGAGATTACAGTTGCCGCAAGAATGGGCGGGGGTGACCCAGATGCCAATCCAAGGTTGAGACATGCTTTGAGTTCTGCAAATTCCCAGAACCTGCCAAAGGATACTGCACAAAGAGCCATTAAAAAAGGAACTGGTGACCTTGAGGGGGTTGAGTATGAGGAAATTCTTTATGAAGGATATGGTCCGGGTGGAGTTGCTATGCTTGTGGAGTGCCTGACAGATAATAGAAACAGAACCATTGCAGATGTGCGCCATATTTTTGCTAAAGCTGGCGGTAATGTTGGAACAGATGGATGTGTTGCCTGGATGTTTGATAAAAAAGGGTTGATCTCGGTTTCTAAAGAAAATTCAGATGAAGATACACTCATGGAATTAGCTTTGGATGCTGGAGCAGAGGATATTGTTGAAGAGACAGATTCTTTTGATATTATCACATCACCAGAAGATTATGATGCAGTAAAAGATGCCATTGATGCTGCAGCTATTAAATATGAACTGGCAGAAATCACCATGATACCCCAGAATATGACCAAGGTGGAGGGAAAAGAGGCAGAACAGATGATCAGATTCATGGAAGCCCTGGATGACAGCGATGATGTACAAAAATTTTATTCCAATGCAGACATTCCAGATGAGGTGTTTGACGCTTTATAATAATCTCTACAGGGCAACCATTTTTTGAACAGCGTTCAAAGCATCTTTTCTGATGTCTTCTGGAACTATAATTTTTCCTGTCAGGTTTTTAAGGCTGTTATATATGTTATCAAGGGTAATTTTCTTCATATCTGTACAATGCATTTTTTCAGATGCAGGATAGAATTTTTTATCAGGATATGCCTTTGAAATAGGGTAGAGTAATCCTATTTCTGTGCCGAGAATAAAAGAATCATGATCAGATCCTCCTGCAAATTTTATCATTCCTGAAGTTGACTGGATAGTGTCGGCAAGCTTAAGCACTTCAGGCGGGCATTCCGGGTGTGCAATAAAGCAGGCACCTGGATGATCTTTTTTCGCTTTATTTACATCCTGTGGTGTCAAAGTGTTGTGAAACGGACAATACCCTTCCCATAGATGGATTTTTTTGTCTGTATTTGCAGCAGCATATTGGGCAAGGTTTTTGTCGGGTGTCATCAATATTTCATCTGTATCAATGCTGTTGGCAACTTTGATTACATTGGCTGAGGTGCAGCAGATATCAGACACTGCTTTAACCGCAGCAGAGGAATTCACATAGGTTATAACCGGGATATTACCAAGGGTCTGCTTTTTTTCTTTTAATGCTTTTTCATCGACCATATCTGCCATGGGGCATCCTGCATCTATATTGGGTAAAAGCACGGTTTTTTCAGGAGAGAGAATATATGCTGTTTCAGCCATGAAATGAACACCGCAGAATACTATTATATCTGCTGTTGTTTTTGATGCCTTGATACTTAATTCCAATGAATCTCCGCAAAGGTCTGCCACATCCTGAATTTCAGGAGGCTGATAATTATGGGCAAGAATAATTGCATTTTTCTTTTTAACAAGTTGTCTGATCTTATCTTTCATATTATAACCTTTTAATTAGGATAAAAGTTTTTACAAATCAAAATAAAGACTTTCATATTTTAGTTTCTGCCCCTCCCAGAGTATCGTGGACAAAAGGAGATGAAAGCCAAGTCTGACCACAGCAGTTATTTAAAACAGGCCATGCCTGTTAGTCCATATTTATTATATCCATCCCGTGGGGTACTTTAAACTCAAATACATCGGGGTTAATTTTTTTAAATTTAATATTATAGAATTCAAACATTGTTGTATCATCATAGGGATTGTATGTAACAACCCTTTCAATTTCACTGGTTTTTTGCGAAATTCTGATAACAATTGAAGAGATCTCTCTGTTTTTCTTTTTTGCAATAAGGTCAATCTCAACATAATCGGCTGTAACCTCTTTTAGGTTAATGAGAAACTTTTTTCTGATAAGAGAAATATCAGACAAAAAGGCACCGCCTGCACCAGATTGGAAAAATTGAGATGCATCTCCCTGCATGACCTGATTTGCTTCAGGCCTATAAATCCATAAAGATTTGCCATTTGTTATGATTTCATGGTGCTGGGGTTTGAGATATTGCCACTTCATTTTTCCTGGATGGGAGAAAAATGCCTTCCCAGATGCTTGTTCCGTGATATCAAGGGCAGCAAGTGTTGAAACCTGGGTAAAGTTTGCAGAAAAACTTTTGTTGGAATATTTTTGCTCAAGTGCTGTTAAAATATCTTCTTTAATAATATCATTGCAAAAACCAGGTATTGCAGGAAAAAAACTGCACAGGATTAAAAGGATAAATAATTGTATGGGCAAGTTTTTATGAAATACTATTTTCAATTTATCTATTCTCCTTGAAAGTTTTAACAAATGCTTTGCAATTGATTAATGTTTTATACCTTGTTAATGGAGAGACCAGGCCTGCTATCGAAGAAGTTTTTTAATGTCTTTTCGTTTATCTGTGGCATAGATTCTTCGAAGTTTGGGTTTTTCTATCTTTCCGGTTGGATTTCTGGGAACGTCACCAAAAAATATTTTCTTTAATTGTTTATACCGGGGCAGGTCCTGTTGGAATTCAATTATATCACTTTCGCACAGCATGCAATTGGGCTTTACACTTATGATGCCGGCAGGGATTTCTCCAAGCCTTTCATCTGGAATACCAATGACAGCAATGTCTTTGATTTTAGTATGGTGCTGGAAAAAATTTTCAATTTCATTGGGGAAGATATTTTCTCCTCCATAGATGATCATATCTTTTTTTCTGTCCACAAGCCAGATAAAACCATTTATATCATATCTGGCAATGTCACCGGTGTAAAGCCAGCCATCCTTAAGTGTTTTTTTAGTTGCTTCCGGGTTTTTATAATACTCTTTCATTACTCCGGGACCTTTTACTATGAGTTCACCTGATTCATTCCCAAAAAGAAGTTCACCTTGTTTATCCACGATTTTTGCTTCCCAGCCAGAGCCGGGAAGACCAATGGGGCCAGGTCCTGTTTTAGCAACATTTTCAAGTCCAAGATGAATACAGCCTGGACCTGTTGATTCGGTCAGACCGTAATTGGTATCATAATCCTGTCCTGGAAAATATTTTTGCCAGGTTTCAACCAAACTTGGCGGGACTGGTTGGGCACCGGCATGCATAAGCCTCCACTGGGAAAGATTATATTTTGAAAGGTCAATATCCCTGTTTTCTATTGCAATGAGAATATCGTGTGCCCATGGAACCAGAAGCCAGGCAATGGTACAATGTTCCTGGGAAACTGCATCAATTATCCACTGGGGCTTTACACCCTTGAGAAGAACAGCTTTACCCCCCACAAGCAGACTGCCCATCCAGTGCATTTTGGCACCGGTGTGATATAAAGGAGGAATGCACAAAAAGATATCTTCATGGGTCTGGCCGTGGTGCGCCTGTTCAACAATACAGGCATGCTCAAGGTTTTTATGGGTTAAAAGAACCGCTTTTGGAGTTCCTGTTGTTCCACTGGTAAAGTAAAGTGCAGCATCATCATCTATATCAAGATCAATATCTATAATGGCACTGGTTGGCTGGCCCTTAATAAATGTTTCATATTGGATTGCAAAGTCAGGGCATTGATCCTTAGGGCCCGTGAAAACCCACAGGCGAACATATTTGTCAAGCCTGCTTTTAATGTTTTCAATTTTATCAATGAATTCTTCACCAAATATGAATACCTTGGCTTCAGCTGTATTGGTGCAAAGAAGTATTTTATCAGATTCAAACCTGAAATTCAGAGGGACAGCCCAGGCACCCGTTGATAGAATGCCAAAGTAAATGGGGAGCCATTCCAGACTATTGGTCATTAATTGTACAATTTTATCGCCTTTTTGAATGCCTTGTTGACAAAGAGCATTACCAAACTGGTTGGAAACCTTGTAAAACTCTTCCCAGGTCATGGTTCTGCGTTGGTCTAAAGATGGAGTTAGTTCAATAAGTGCGGTTTCATCTTTATAGGTTCCGGCATTTTGGGCTAAAATCTGTGTAATTATCATTGCAACAGTCTCATTGTTCAAATTTTATTATTCACAATTTACAACTCACATCTCATATAAAAAATCCTGCCGTGTTCTATAGTACACGGCAGGATTAAATTCAACATGTTATCAATCAGAAACTGAGCATTACTTCTCTTTTTTAACCTCTTCAAAATCAGCATCCACAACATCCTCATCGTCTTTAGGCTCTGCATTGGAAGCATCACCGCCTGAGGCATCTGCTCCAGGAGTTCCCTGACCATCCTGCGCTGCCTGCTGATACATTGCTTCGGCAAGCTTATGGGATGCCTGGGACAGGGCTTCAATCTTCTGTTTAATCTCATCAAGATTATCTGAATCCTTGGATTGTTTCAAAGCTTCCACAGCAGATTCAATACTCTTTTTTGTCTCTTCATCAACCTTGTCACCATGCTCTTTCAAGGTTTTTTCCGTCTGGTCAATAAGGGCTTCAGCACTGTTTTTAGTATCAATGAGTTCCCTTTTCTTTTTATCATCATCGGCATGGAGTTCAGCATCTTTTACCATTTTGTCAATTTCATCTTCAGACAGACCGCTGGCTGCTGTAATTTGTATGGACTGTTCCTTGCCTGTTGCCTTGTCTTTTGCAGCTACATGAACAATACCATTGGCATCAATGTCAAAGGAGACCTCAATCTGGGGAACTCCTCTTGGTGCTGGTGGAATATCTGACAATTCAAACTGACCAAGGGTTTTATTGTCAGATGACATCTGCCTTTCACCCTGAAGTACATGGATGGAGACTGCAGGCTGGTTATCAGCAGCAGTTGAGAACACCTGGCTTTTATTGGTTGGTATGGTTGTGTTTTTTTCAATGAGCGTGGTCATAACACTGCCAAGGGTTTCAATACCAAGGGATAGAGGAGTAACATCAAGCAGAAGAACATCGTTAACATCACCCTGGAGGACACCTGCCTGTACGGCAGCACCCATGGCAACAACTTCATCTGGATTTACACCTTTATGGGGTTTTTTGCCAAATATTTTTTCAACACGTTCCTGGACTGCGGGCATACGGGTCATTCCACCAACAAGCACTACCTCATCCACACCACCTGCTCCAAGCTTGGCTTCTTTTATTGCTGCTTTACATGGTTTTTCAAGCCTGTCTAAAAGATCTGCCACAAGCGATTCCAATTTAGCACGGGTAAGTTTGACATCAAGATGTTTGGGACCAGATGCGTCAGCAGTAATAAACGGCAGATTAATGGTGGTTTCTGTTGATGTGGAAAGTTCCATTTTAGCTTTTTCAGCAGCTTCTTTAAGACGCTGAAGAGCCATTTTGTCTTTTTTGACATCAATACCCTGATCTTTTTTAAATTCATCGGCTATGTACTCAATGATTCTCAAATCAAAATCTTCGCCGCCAAGATGGGTGTCACCTGATGTTGATTTAACCTCAAACACACCGTCACCGATTTCAAGGACAGAAACATCAAATGTTCCACCGCCAAGATCAAATACAGCAATTTTTTCTTCACCTTTTTTATCCAGACCATAGGCAAGTGATGCAGCAGTTGGTTCATTGATAATACGTTTTACTTCAAGGCCTGCTATTTTACCGGCATCTTTGGTTGCCTGTCTCTGACTGTCATTAAAATAGGCTGGTACAGTAATAACAGCTTCTGTGACTTCTTCTCCAAGATAATCTTCAGCTGTTTTTTTAATATTTGCCAGTATAAAAGAAGAAATTTCAGCAGGGCTGTGCTGTTTCCCTCTAAGATTTATTCTGGTATCTCCATTGGAAGCTTCTTCGATCTTATAAGGAAGAATGGGGATGTCATTTTGAATCTCTTGTGATTTGAATTTTCTTCCAATCAGTCGTTTAACAGCAAATACTGTATTTTCAGGATTGGTAACAGCCTGTCTTTTTGCAGTCTGGCCAATGGTTCGCTCTCCGTTTTCAGAAACTGCAACAATGGATGGAGTCGTTCTGCCTCCATCGGAATTGGTGATAATTTTTGCTTCACCGCCTGCTTCCATAACTGCCACACATGAATTGGTTGTTCCAAGATCTATTCCTATGATTTTACCCATAATTAACCCTCCAAGATAATGTTATTCTTTATTATTTTTATTTTCTTTATTATTTTTCGATACTACAACCATGGCAGGTCTTATTAATCTGTCATGGAGCAGATAACCTTTTTGAAGCACTTTTGTAATAGTATTATCAGGTACTTCACTGGTCTCTTCCTGGGTTACAGCCTGGTGAAAATTGGGATCAAAGATTTGATTCTCAGCCTCTACAGGTTTGACGCTAAAGGTTTCAAAAAGTTTAACAATCTCCCCATATGTCAGCTCAACACCTTTGAGCAACACTTCTTGATCTGAAGTCTCTTTGGTGGAAGCTATTGCTCTTTCAAGGTTATCAACAATGGTCAAAAGTTGTTTAAAAACTGTTTCATTGGCAAACCTTTTAAAACTGTCCAGCTCCCGCTGTTTTCTTTTTTTATAGTTTTCAAACTCAGCGGACAGTCTTAAAACACGATCTTTTTCAGATGCAATTTGTTCTTCTAACTGAGCTGTTTCTCTCTCTTTTGCCTTAGTTCTTTTATTGGGCTTCCCTTTAGTTTTATTCTCTTTTTGGGAAGAAGCCTTTTTAGCGGCATTCTTTTTTTTACTTTTTTGTTCTGTCAATTTTTTCCCTGCTTTAAATTTTTTTTAATTAAGGGCTCTTTTAATTAAGAGCACACACAACAAAATATAAATTAAAATGATGGCAGAAAAATAAGTCTGTTTAAAAGCATGTCAAGATGAAAAGATAGCAGGGAAAAAGAAAAGATCCGGCTGGCAGAGGGGCAAAAGAAAAATTGCATAATCGGGATCGTTCCTTGACACAGAAGAAATCACTTATCGCTGCTTCCTTCCGGACCTGACGAGGTTCATGGCCTTCTGTTACAAGGCGACCGATCAGAATAATCCTTACCCAGCCTGCACAGCCGGAAGAAGTATATATAGTGATTTTTTATTTTTTTTTCAAGTCTAATTTGGATTAAACCATATTCACAATAAATGGAAGTTAAGTTTTATGACATGTGATTGTTGATTTAATAGGGCTTTGGTGGTATTGTATTCTAAAAATTAAAGATGAGACTTTTGAATAAAACCATCTGTCAACCATGGTCTTTAATGATTAATCACAGGAGAGCAGATATGGTTATGATTACACAACAGGGTAACCAGGAGAGATTAAAATGAGATCAGGAAAACTATTTGTGTGCCTTTTGGCAGGTTTGGTTTTTATGGTTTTTGCTTCTTGCCAGGATGAAAAAAAAGATGATGATTTTTCAGGTGTTGGCAATCTGATCTCCAATAGGAACAAAGCTCGTTATGAAGAGGCTGAGCATTCTGCCGAGAAAAAAAGTTATACATCAAAACGAAAAATAACAACTAAAAAAGATGCAGTACAATCAGAATCAAAAAAAGAGGGTCTTTCCACTATTGTTCTTTATGAACAGAGGGTCAAGATTCTTGCTTCCAACTCTGGAAAAACCTTGGCAAATGGAGTTGCCTATATTAATAAACAAGGTGAAATTGTAAAAATCAAGATCATAAAATAATAGTGTCTGAGAGAAAATACGATAATTTTTTTGTCTTGTAATTGATCAAATCAGCTATTTTAGATAAGCACGAAATATTATATGAGGAGTTGTTTTCTGTTGGATCCAGCAGGAAGGTCAATAAATTGTTTGGGTTTGGATTCTTTTTTTTCAAGTACTTCTGATTTTTCACCCTTTTTTTCTTCTTTTACTCCGCTATCATCTGTTTGTTCGTTTTTCTTGCCTGTTGATTGCTCTTCATACTCTTTGATTTTCACATTGGCATTGTGAAGTTTTCTTATGGATTCTTCCTGTAAGTCCTGAAATTCTTGGATACTTTTTTCTTGTGCAGACATTTTTGCTTTATAGCCATTTATAATTCTGATAAATTTTTTGCTTGTCTCTTTTTCAACGGATTTGGTTAAAGCCTGGGTCATAAAGAGATTTATTAACTCAGCAATTACAGCAATGATGGTGACAAAGATCAATCCATCTGTCTGTAGAAAATAGAGTACTAATACAACGATTACACAAGTAAAAAATACCATTGGCAATACCCATCAAATTATATCTGTCAATAAACTTCAAATAAAATATAAATCATACAATTGGCTTTAAAATAGATCAAGTTTAAAAACTATGCAACAATTAAAATATATGCACATTGATTTTTAATATGGATGGGTTTTCATTTTATACTGGTCGGGGCGGCAGGATTTGAACCTGCGACATCTTGCTCCCAAAGCAAGCGCGCTACCAGGCTGCGCTACGCCCCGTTGCAGCATTTAACACAGCCAATATAT
>CAZYDL010000014.1:0-7362 GCA_964646305.1 uncultured Desulfobacula sp.
GATTGAGATAGATTGATTTATAGCTTGACCACAAATCCATATCCTGTTAACTATAGCGTCTTGTTATGGTTAACGAAAATATAAATATAAAAGATGAAATTCTCAGGCAGCTTTATGGTGCAAAGGGAGAGATCGTTTCCGGGATACGCCTAAGTGAAATTTTCAATATTTCCAGGACAGCAATATGGAAGCACATTACAGCCTTGAAAAAAAGTGGGTTTGATATTGAATCAAGGTCAAAGGGATATGTGCTTTTAAATCATAATGATCTTTTGCTGCCTTTTTGTTTCAGTGAAAACCTTCAAAACAGAATCTTTCATTTCCAGAAACTTGAATCCACCATGGACAAGGCAAAAACCCTGGCAAAAGACAATGCTCCCCATTTAAGCGTTGTTATTGCAGAAGATCAGAACAGCGGGAGAGGCAGGATGAACAGGAAATGGTTTTCATCAAAGGGTGGATTGTGGTTTACCATAATCTTAAAGCCTGAAACACCACCCCCTCTTTCCTATATTTATAATTTTGCAGCCTCCTTAAGTCTTGCAAAATCTTTAAGGCACCTGTTTGATGTAGATGTCCATGTTAAATGGCCCAATGATCTTTTGTTGGATGGGAAAAAACTTACAGGACTTCTTTCTGAAATGGCTACCCGGGGAGATATGGTGGAATATATTAATATTGGTATTGGAATAAATGTCAATAATGATCCCAGGCAATATGAACCAAAGGCTATTGCTTTAAAGGATGTATTGCAAAAAAATGTATCACGAAAATTAATCCTGGAAACTTTTCTTAATGATTTTGAAACCTGCATACAAAATATAGACTGTAAAAAAACCATTGAACAATGGAAAGAGATGACTTCAACCATTGGCAGTAAAGTCAGGATTGAGACATTAAAAGAGATTTTTGAAGGACGTGCCGTTGATGTTGATGACAGCGGTGCTTTGATTATTGAAGATAACTCAGGCAGAACACGAAAGATTATATATGGAGACTGTTTCCACACATAATATTTGAATGAAAACTCAGGAGAAAAAATGGACAAACCAAACCAGCTTAAAATGACTGTATATACCTCTTTGTTTGTAGCTTTAATTGCCATTGGTGCATTTATTGCCATTCCCATAGGGCCTGTACCAATTGTTCTTCAGAACATGTTTGTTCTTCTGGCTGCAATTATTTTAGGGCCGAGATGGGGTCTTGCCTGTATTGGCATTTATCTGTTAATCGGGCTTATAGGCCTGCCTGTATTTGCAGGTGGGACTTCTGGTATTGGCAAACTTTTTGGACCAACCGGCGGATATCTGCTTGGATATATTCCCTGTGTCTTTGTCACTGCAAGTCTTTCAAAATTATTGGGCAAAAAAATGTATGCTGATGTGATTTCCATGATAATCGGCTCTTTGATTATTTATGTTGCAGGTGTTCCATGGCTCAAAATGGTAACCTCCATGACATTTACAAAGGCCCTTGCAGTCGGGATATATCCTTTTTTAATAGGTGATCTCCTTAAAATTATTGCTGCTGCATTCATTGCAAAATCATTACGACCTATTATTAAAATATAAATTCCTTGGTCTGATTATGTCTGAAAAAATTATTGATATACAATCCATCTATCACACTTTTTTTGATGGATACAAAGCAATTGAAAATTTATCTTTATCAATATATAAGGGTGAATTTATCATTCTTGCCGGGAAAAACGGTTCCGGCAAGACCACTTTATTAAGGCATTTAAACGGGCTTTTGCTTCCTGATTCAGGAAAAATTCTTGTGAAGGGAAAAGATGTTTCAAAGAACCTTATTGAGACAAGAAAAACCATTGGCATGGTATTCCAGGATGCTGACACACAGATTGTTGCAGATACGGTCTTTGATGAAGTTGCCTTTGGCCCTGAAAACCTGAAATTAAAACGTTCTACAATTAATGAAAAAGTTTTTAAGGTCCTTGAGAAATTAGATCTGATACATTTAAAGGGGAAAAACCCTTCCACTCTGTCTGGAGGAGAGAAACGAAAACTTGCCATTGCTGGAATACTTGTAATGAACCCTGAAGTAATTGTGTTTGATGAACCTTTTTCCAACCTGGATTTTCCAGGAATGCGCCAGGTTCTTGCAACTATCATTGAATTGAATCTATCAGGCCATACAATTATCATTGCCACCCATGATGTTGAAACCATTATTGACAGGGCAACAAGGATTATTATAATGGGCCAGGGTAAAATCCAGGAAGACGGCAGGCCTGAACAAATCATCAAACGCCTTGAATCCTTTGATATCAGAGAGCCCTGCTCTTCAAAACTTGGGTTTGGAATCCAGCCATGGACAAAATAATACCCTTCACTTATATTGAAGGAGATTCCTTTTTGCACTTGCTTGATGCGCGGTGTAAATTTTTTACAATATGCATTATCAGCATATCCATGATGTCTGCCCACCTTTTAATCTGTTTATTGTATTTCATGATTTTGCTTGTTTTACTGAAAAATACAGGACTTAACATCTTTACAACCTTAAACAGCATTAAATATTTTCTTGTTTTACTGTTTTTTGTTTTTGCTGCCCGCAGCCTTACAACAAAAGGTGATATAATTTTTTCCTTTTTTCATATGTCCATTACAAAGCAGGGATTAAACATAGGTTTTCTCATCGCCTTTAAATTTTTTCTTATTATGCTTTCAAGTTTGATTATCTCTTTAACCACAAAACCATCCTCTGTAAAAGGTGCTGTGCAATGGTTTTTAAAGCCTGTTCCTTTTATTCCGGAAAAAAGAGTGGGTGTTATGATCAGCCTAGCTCTTAAATTCATGCCCCTTATTTTAAAACAGGCAAATGAGATATCCAATGCCCGTAAAGCCAGATGCGGCGATCTTGAAAAAAATCCCATAAAAAAAATCACCGGCCTTGTCCTGCCTCTGCTTAAAAAGACTTTTTGGTCGGCGGACAACCTTGTCTTTGCAATGGAATCAAGATGCTATGATGATGACAGAACTGATCCTGAATTTAAACCTTCGGGTCAGGAGAAGATATTTCTTGCCTGCAGCTTTGTTTTAGCATCAAGCTTTGTATTATTTTAAGATTAATATTATTTTTAAGTAATCTTTCTATTTTTCCCCAATTTTTAATTGATTATAATACTCTTTTATTGTAATATTTAGAGCAGAATATGGTTTCATTACTATTTTTAATGTTGCCATATTAATCATATGCTACTTAAAAGGGGACAAAATGCCAAAAATAGATGATCAATTCCTTGATTCAACAATCGGATCAACAATGTTTGATCTAAGAGGAAAACAATCTGTCAGGGCAACCTTTAAGCTTTCACAAAAAGCCATTGACTCCATCGGGCTTGTTGCCATTCATCTTGGCATTAAGCAAAAATCTCTCTTTGACCATATCATAGAAGACCTTGATGCCTTAGACACCCTTGCAAAGACAATTAAAATAAGACAATTTCAAAAAATCCCGAGAAGACAGAAAACCTATGTCTTGAGCCGCAAAACCATAGAAGCCCTTGAAGCTATTTCCCAGGCCTATGATACCCCCAGGGATGCCCTTGTGGAATATTCCGTAAAAAAACTTGAGTCCATAATCAAAGCTGAAAAAGCAAGACATAAAGCAAGAAAGGTATTGCAAAAAAAGATTATCAATCATTTTGACCAGGGCAAAACACTCTATAAGAACGCTATTGACCTTCTTGGTAAAAATGATCCTTTTTGTAAAAAAATCGAGAAAGCTGTGTTTGCCTGTGAAAAAACCCAGGAAGACCTGACCCAGTTTTTAGAAAAAAGCAGAGTTCTTGAGGAATTTTAATATTTCAAAATCTAATTTACGATTTGGGTGTCTCAAATTCTTACACTCAAATTTCACATCTATTATACTATTGTAGGAGGAAATCTTGATTGAAGTTAAGAATCTAACCAAGCATTTTAAAGATTTTTGTGCTGTTGATAATATCAGCATGACCATCCAAAAAGGCGAAATCCTCGGCCTGCTTGGTCCCAATGGTGCAGGAAAGACCACCACATTAAGAATGCTAACAGGTTATTTCAGACCCGATGCAGGCACTATAAAAATTAAAGATTTTAACATGCCCGAAGATACCATAAAGATAAAATCTTTAATTGGCTATCTGCCTGAATCCGCACCCTTATATCACAATATGCTGGTTTATGATTATCTTGAGTATGTTGCCAAAATAAAGGGACTTCTGGACAAAGAAAAACGCTATGACAGGTTTTTGCAATTATCAGATCTTTGCGGGCTTTCTTCTATCATGTCACGACCCATTGCAAATCTTTCCAAGGGTTTGAAACAGAGAGTCGGGCTTGCCCATGCCATGATGACTGATCCTGAAATTTTAATCCTTGATGAACCTACTTCCGGCCTTGATCCCAATCAGATTGCTGAAATTAGAAATATCATTAAAACAATTGGTAAAGAAAAAACCATTATTTTTTCAACCCATATTTTAAGTGAAGCAGAAGCAACCTGTGACAGGATAGCCATTATAAACAAAGGAAAGATGGTTGCCGATGATACAACTGAAAATCTTAAGCACAGTGCAAAGCAAAGTTCAATTATAAAACTTAGTCTCAAAGGTGCCTTGCCAGACGATGCAAAAGCTTTATTGGAGAGTATTGATCCAGCAATCAAGGTCAAGATTCTTCATGATATTAAAAATAATACCTCCTTTGAAAAAGGTCTTATATCCTTTGAGATTTCAAGTCCTAATGATAAAGATTTAAGATCTGACATCTACCTTAAAATAAAAGAGACACAGTGGATTATCATTGAGCTTGCCAAAGAATCCCAGGCCCTTGAAAAAATATTCCAGGAACTTACAAGGGAGGATATATAAACATGAGACAAATCAAAATTATTGCCATAAAAGAGTTTAAAGACTATTTTATATCACCCATTGCCTATATTGTGATATCACTGTTTCTAATTGTAACCGGATGGTTTTTCTTTTCCACATTTTTTATTTATGGCCGGGCAGATTTGAGAGATTTCTTCTCCCTGCTTCCCATTATTTTTTCCTTTATCATTCCAGCCATTACCATGCGGCTTTTTTCCGAAGAGAAAAATGTAGGCTCCTATGAGACCCTTTTAACCATGCCTGTCTCTTTTACAGATATTGCCCTTGGCAAATTTTTTGCTGCCACTCTTTTTACTGTTTCCATGCTGATACCAACCCTCTCCTATCCAATCTTCATCTCATTTATTGGTGAAATTGATCCAGGGCCTGTCATTGGAGGATATATCGGGGCAGTCTTTCTTGCTGCTGCATACTGCTCCCTGGGAATTTTTGCTTCGTCACTTACCAGAAACCAGATCATTGCTTTTATCATTGGCTGTGCCTTATGTTTTATTTTAACAATTCTTGACAGACTTCTGTTTTTCATGCCGCCTAAAATCATTGCTGCCATAGAATTTATTGGAGCAAGCTCACACTTTGCCAATATCTCCAAAGGGATTATTGATTCAAGAGATATTGTTTACTTTATCAGTGTGATTTTTATTTTTATTTTTTCAACCTATATTGTCATGCATGAAAAAAACTAAGGAGCAATAATGTCCAAATTTTCTATAAAAGAAAAATATTTTAAATTTATTTTATATATTGCAGTGATCATACTGATAAATATTGCAGGGGTTACTCTGTTTTTCCGGGTTGATCTCACAGGAGATAAAATTTATTCCCTATCTCCTGCCAGTTCTGATGTTGTAGCAACTTTATCTGAACCTTTAACCATAAAAGTATTTTTTTCAAAAAACCTTCCAACGCCGCACAATAACAGTGAAAGGTATTTAAAAGATCTTTTGGAAGAATACTCTGCAAGGGCAGGAAAATTTTTTAATTATACATTTTATAATGTCTCACAGGAGGAAGGCGGTTTAAACCAGAAAACCGATGAAAACCGAGAGATGGCAAACGCCTATGGTATCCAGCCTGTGCAGATCAGAATAATGGAAAATGATGAGCTTAAATTTAAAAATGCCTATATGGGGCTGGTTATAATACATGGGGATCTCATTGAAAAAATCCCTGCCATTACATCCACAGATGGCCTTGAATATCAACTGACAACTACCATTCAAAAGCTTAACAATAAAATCAGTGCCTTGCTGCAAATAGATGAAAAGGTCAAAATTGATATGTATTTATCATCTTCACTCAATGATATTGCTCCTCTGATTGGCCTTGATCAGCTTCCACTGCTTGCAAGCGCTGTTGAGAATACAATTGACAAACTCAATAATAAAAGCCTTGGCATTCTTGCATTCAAACATATTGATATCTCCAACAAAGAAAAAATAGATCTGCTTGGAGAAGAATTTGATCTTATGGCACTCTCCTGGCCGGCCTTTGCCCAAAAAAATATTACAGCAGGAAGTGGAGCTGCAGGGCTTGTTATCAAATATCAGGATAAGACTGCTACACTGCCATTGATAAGCACCATGGAACTACCCATTATTGGTACAACTTATCAAATGGCTGACCCGGATATTCTTGAAGAAGAGCTAAATTTAATTGTGGAAAAACTCATTGGTATTAATAAAGAGATAGGTTTTCTTGCCGACCACGGAACCCACTCCCTTATGCCCGACAGAATGGCAATGATGCAAGGCAGACCATCTTCAAGCATGCAGGTATTTAATTCTCTTTTATCATCAAGGTATTCAATTAAGCAGATTAATTTAAAGGATGAATCTATTCCCGACGGCTTAAGCTGTCTCATCATTGCACGACCAACCCAGAAATTTTCAGATTATGAATTATTCCAGATTGACCAGGCCCTGATGAGGGGAACAAACATTGCCTTTATTTCAGATTCATTCCAGGAAATTCAATCCCAGCAGGGTGCAATGATGGGTATGCCATCGCAATTTGAACCAATTGATACAGGTCTTGATAAACTTTTAAACCATTATGGAATTGACATTGAGACAGCCTATGTTCTTGATAAGCAATCCTATAAACACCAGGCACCACAGAGTGCTGGAGGCCAGGAACAAAATATCTATTTTGCTCCCATGTTAAAAGAGAAAAGCATAAACAATACTCCTGCATTCATGGATAATATCAAGGGGCTTATTGCCATGCAGATTTCTCCTGTCAAACTTATAAAAGACAATATTGATACTGATAAAATCAAGGCCACGAAACTGTTTTCTTCTTCTGATGAATCCTGGCTCATGAAAGGGTCCATGAACCTGAACCCTTTGTTTATAACTCCTCCCAAAGAGAAAAATGAGATGCAGTCCTATGATCTAGCCTATATCCTTGAAGGGGAATTTACAAGTTTTTTCAAGGGCAAAACCATTCCCCAAAAAGAGATTGGG
>CAZYDL010000014.1:7462-22530 GCA_964646305.1 uncultured Desulfobacula sp.
AAAACAGCAAAGAGAATACTATAGACAAGCTTAAGGGTTTGATGGCTGCAAATACATTTGTGCAAACTTCAAAACCTGTAAAACTATTTGTTCTTCCATGCTCCCAGATGCTCCAGGATAATATGCTGGACCCTGAAGGACGATCAACAAACTCCACATTTATTTTAAATGTAATCGATCATCTCAATGATGAAGACAAGATTGCCTCCCTGAGAAGCAAACAGCAGACATTAAATCCCATTGCCCAGACAACACCCTTTACCAGAGGAGTGTTCAAGGCAGTGAATATTACCGTTCTTCCAATCCTTGTTATCTTGTTTGGACTTATAATTCTTGCAAGACGGACATCAAGAAAAAAGAAAATTGCAAACAGGTTTAATACACAGGGGGTTAAATAGATGAAAAAAGAATACCTTATATTGATTGCCATTATAATATTTACAGGCAGTTATCTTTTTTTGCATAAAGAGAACCAGGCTAATTATCAACTGCCTGAAATTAAAGCAATCAATGCTGCAAAAATCACGGGAATTATTATAAAAAAAGAGCAGGAAACCATAAAATTTACAAAAAAAAATGAAAGCTGGGTATTGACTGATGATGAATTTCCTGCAGATTCAGGTTCTGTACAGGATATGTTTGATACCTTTAAAACATTTAAACTTACTGCTCTTGTATCACAGAAAAGTGATCTGCAAAGATATGAACTTGATGAAAAAAAGAGTATCCATGTTAAATTATTAGAAAAAGAGACAATGGTTTTTGAGTTCACAATTGGCAAGCAGGCACCAAGTTTTAATCATACCTTTGTAATGACAGGCAGTGATAAAAACATCTATCATGCCAAAGGCAGTTTCAGGGCTGATTTTAATAAAACTGTGGATGAGTTTAAAGAGAAGCCTGAAAAAGAAAATTCAGAATCCAAGATTGAATGATAGACCATATCCCATGTTCACAGGATCAAATTTTGGTTCAATGGAAAAATTCCGGCCCAGAATTTTAATTTTCTGGGCCTTATTATATTTATGGGCAGAAGAGATGGAGCCATAAATATTACCGGAATAAAACCCTGTTTCCACAAAGCCGATTACGCTGGCAAGGGCTTTATTATCATCCCACGCTTCATAGGCGGCAATCATCAATCCTGCATTTAATAAAAATGTGATAAAAGCATCATGATATCGTTCACAATAGAGAAATCCTGCACCGGGTATAATGGCAAACAATCCAGCAGCGGCAGGACTCTTTTTGGGTGCATTCTCTGCCTTTAAAACCAGATCAAGATATTGATCTGTCTTGTATTTATCAGCATTGGACTGTGAAATTTTTAATAAATATTTTCTTGCCACGGCAAGTGGGCTAGTTTTAGACAATTTGGATGTTTGGGGTTTTCTTGCCAAGGACAGGTAGATCTGGGCAAGATTAAAATAGATTTTATCCTTTGTGTCTGTATCTTCTGTGTTATCCACGAGTTTAAGGTAATTTTGCAGGACTATTTGAGCATATCCGATATTACCAAGGTTTATAAATGCTCTGCTCTGGAAAAAAATGGATTGCTTTGTAATATTGTTTTCACGACCCTTTATAATAATCTCATTAAAGGCCCTTGCTGCATCATGATATTGTTTTAAATTAAAAAGGCAGACTGCAATATTAAACTCTGCTGACTCTCTTTGACTGCTTGTGGGAAAAAAATGAACAAATCTTTTAAATTCAACAATGGCTGTGTTGTAATCCTGGGCATTAAACAGCTCGTTAGCATACTCATATTGCATGCCTGATGTAATAATTAATTGTTTGTCTATGCCCTGTGTATCAATTAAGTTTTGCTTTTCATCATGTGCGACCTGTACGACTTGAGCAAAACTTATGCCACTTACAACCGCAAAAACAGACAATATAAAAATAAAATATAAAAGCCATAATTTCATGGTTTTTTCTCTTTTTCAAACCACCAGAAATCATTAGCTTCCACAGGGTCATGGATTAATTCGTGGTTATTTACAATTATATGCCGGGCAATATCAGCTTCATCTCTTCCACAGCGAACAAGCCTGTCACATGCCATTATCCAGCCCATTATCAATCCATGTTTTTGAAATGCAGTGGCTGCATATCTTGAGCATGAAGGGTACATGGCACATCTGTTCCCGTCCACCACGGAAATGTGCTTCTGGTAGAAATGCAATAGGCAATTTTCATCATGATTCTGGTCAGGATTTTGGTCATGATTCCGGCCCTGGGCACAAAGTGTTCCATAAAAAGAGAGGATAATAAAAAGAATGCATGTCATACAAAAAATTTTATCTTGTCTGATCTTATATTTTAAAAATATGTTATTTTTAAATTGACACAAATTATCTCTCCATTTGAATAATCCTGCACATCCATTTTCCTGATTCTTTATGTTTTTCCCTTTTAATCCTTGCTGTCAGTTTTATTACAGCACTATTTTCCCTGCCTGTACACTCCACTTTAAATATATTACTTGAATAGGATATAACACGTTCAAATTTTTTTTGTTCTTTTTTAGACAAATCTATAACCTTTTTATACCACCCTTTGTCAAGGGAGTTGACAAAAGTATCTCCCTCTTCACTCTTTTGTGCCCTGAAATCAACAAGATCCATTGCAAGCTCTTCCATTCCTGTGGGAAGCAAGGCTTTGAGTATATCAACACCTGCTGTATTAATATTTATTTTTCCCCCATACCTGTAACCCCCATTTCCCAGATTTTTCTGCTCAAGACCATATATGGTAAAAATATCTTTGAGTTCCAGTTCAGGTTCATTTTCAATAAAATCATTGGTATCATCTTTTTTTAAAAGATCTTTTGAGATCCCTTTTACACTGAATAATTCATCAATATGGTTAAAAGGAGCATTGGCACAAACATAGGAAGGCTCCAACCCAAGATAATAATCTGATTCAGCACCGGAAATTCCGCTGATTGCATCATCATCCAGAGAATCGAGCCAGTCTTTCACACCATTGATAATGGAAATGGGATCTTGCTCATTCACCATATTATAATTATTTTTATCACTTGAAGACCTGGCATATAAAAATCGTTCCCAAATACCTGCCTGATCAATATTAAGCTGATTCCCGGGAAATTTTTCAAGCAGTGCATTTACCTGAATTTTTGACAACGCATCTATAATCTTTATGGTCAAATTTGATTTATCCAGGCCCATTTCTTTAACAGCCTCTGATAGTATATCAGAATCTGCCCACACTTCCTGAATAGAATCAATCTGGTTTTTTGCAGCATCTTCACTAAGTATCAATCTGGCAAGTTCAATCCCGGAAACAGCATATTGTTGAGCCTGGAAATAATCTTTTTCCTTTAATGTTGCCATGACAGATTCCCCTGTAGATTTACCAAGCTGCAATGCTGCTGCAACAAGGATGGCTACAATTGCAAGGGTCACCACAAGGGCTGCACCTTTTTTATTATTTACAATGCTATTCAATTGGCTCTCTTTTTTGAGCAATATCAATGGAAATTACAGATACCTGTGTATGCTCTTTTGTTCCAAAAATAATTTTTAAATTAATGTTTACAGGAAAGGTATGTTGAAACTCCTGGGACTCTGTATCCCAATACCTGTATTCATCTAAATTTTTATCTTTATAGATAACCTCAAAACCTGAAATATCGCGGCACAACACTGGATCTGTGCATGATTTAATCTCCTGGGGAAAAGGAGGTAGAACATCTGCCCTGCAAAGGTCCAGGCCATTATTTTCATTTTCTCTCACATAATAGGCAATCCTTGCAACTCCAGATCGCTGATCATGGCCAGATTTTACATGGGCCAGCGATGAAAACCTTAAAAATGAGACAGTATCCTGGCCAATGGTCTCCTCATTGCCCAATAGAGCAAAAGCATCTGGTTCTGAATCAAACCCTGGTTTTTTATATCTTGGCGTTTGAAGGATAAACAAAGATTCAAGATCACGGGTGATCCTTTTATGCAGATTTGTTATTGTATCAATCTGCAGGATATCTTCTTTCACCTGTTTGCTTGAAATAATAAATGCCTGAAAAGTAGAAAAAAGCATTGTCATAACAATGGCAAAAATTAAGATAGCAATGAGTATTTCCAGAAGAGTAAAGCCTCTCTTATCTGTGCTGTACCAGCCTGTAAAACTATTCATCAACAAATCTCCAGGTGGTAATTTTATATGTTTTTGAGTCGGAAGATCCAGATGATTTAATGATTTCTATTTGAATTTTTTTAAATCTGGCCTGATTATCCTCTTTGATAAAATCATCTATTTCAAACAAAGATTCAGAGACATCCATGCGCCAGTGAATTCCTGGGAACTTGTCACCAAAATCACCTTGAAACTCTGACCAGTTTTCAAGATCGCTGCCGGCATCATTTAAAAGTTTTTTTGCAAGCATTGGGGCGATGCTGTTAAATTTTCCAGAGAGGGCAAGATCAATGGTGCCGGACTGCAATCGAAAAATTGAAACAAATATAAATGCAATAATTGAAACAGAAATCATTACTTCAAGAAGAGTGAAACCTCTATTATTACCCTTTGACAAACTATATTTTTGATAAGGGGTTCCATTTAAACCTTTAATTTTTTTTATCAAAATTCGTGGACAAAAATCATAAAAGCCTGTTTGTTGCGGTTTATATGCAGTCATCAAGATATATATGCCTGTCAATAAATTGAACCTTGGAAAGAAATGGCTCTATTTTCAAGGTTATATTTTTTTCACCCTCTGTAAGATGAATCAAAGCAAAATCTGAATACCCCTGGTATGCAAATCTTATCTGATACTCTTGATCATCTGTTTTTTGAAACCCGGGAAATTCGACATCTAAAATTGAGAACTTTTTAGAAAGATGGACACCTTTTGCCTCGGCATCTTTATTCTCTTCATCATCCATGGAAGCATTGGTTATCCAGAGTCTGTGAGAATTTTTATCAATGTGAAGTTTAAAATCAATATTCTGTTCCACTGCCCGTTTTTTTAAATCATTGATCAAACGAACCATATCCCCGACTGAGCCCTTTGAATCAGAAAAAAGTTTAACACCTGAAAATAGTGGAAATGAAAACAGAAGAAGTGCCCCAATAATGCTGATCACAACAATCAATTCAATCAGAGTAAAACCAAATCTGCCCATGGCAGTTATTCAAGCTCCCAGCTGTTTATATCTCTGTTTTTCCCATCACCGCCGGTCGCGCCATCAGCACCATAGGAAATAATATCATAATCATCATGAACTCCAGGGCAAAGATATAAATATTCCCTGCGCCAGGGGTCTTTAGGAATCCTTGCCTTTGCAAGATAACCTTTTTCTTTCCAATTCATGGGAGCAGGTTCTGTGGAGGGTTTTTCAATAAGCGCCAGGATACCCTGCTCAGTAGTTGGATAATTACCATTATCAAGTCTATACAATTTCAAACTTGTCTCTAAAGCTGCAATATCAACCTTGGCTTTTACAGCTTTTGCATCCTCAGCCCGACCCATGAACCTTGGGGCAATATAAGTGGCGAGAATACCAAGTATTACAACAACGACCATGAGCTCAAGAAATGAAAAACCTTTTTCATTCAAAAATCTGAAATTAATTTTATTATCTATATTTTTCATATAATTATGGACCTGTAAATTTTATGGGTTAACAAAATATTTTTAACATTAATTGTGTTCCAAGTAAAGATATGCAGACTTTTACTGCAAAAGCCTGAAATGGTCCAGATATAGAACATATTTTTTATCTGGATGGGACATGAAAACCAGGAACCTGTAAATATTTTCTAAATTAAGAGGTCTGTGGGTCTTTGATGTATTCAATGTATTGAGAGCAATTTTTAACGTGTTGTGTCCTGGCAAAATTGTAAAACTCTTATTGTATCTGTCAGAGTATTCCAAAGCTTTTTTTTTATCATCAATTCTTAAAACAAGCTTAAGTTTTTCAGATGAAGGGTTATAGACTTCAAAGCTAAAATTTTTGAAATCTGCCCATTCATGATATTTCAAGGCCGGGGCAAAACCCGGGTATGACGATGGGAACATTTCAAGCTTCAGGGATTGTTTACCATTTGCTGCATGCAAATCTGAGAGGGAAAAAAGTGTGTGGCATTTCCAGTGTACCTCATCAAGACAAGAGTCTGATTCAAAATCATGGAGTATGAGTTCACTGGGCTTTGATTTTGAACAGGCCCACAAAAGAGATATACCAAGAAAAACCATGATTATATTTTTACAGTATTTAAGCATGAGTTAGAATTTAAACACTGCGATTTCAGGCGGACAGAAAAGCCTGAACTTAAAATGGCTTGTACCTATACCCCGCGTTACATACATGGTTTTATTACCTCTATTAAACAGACCATAATTATACTTTACATTTTTTTCATATCCCAGAAGCCTAAACACCCACAAGGGGACTTTTATCTGACCTCCATGGGTGTCGCCTGCAAACATTAAAATATTATCATAATTTGAAAATTCATCAAAAGTCAGGGGGCTGTGGCTTAAAATCAGTTTTAAAGAACTATAGTTTTCAATCTTATTATCCCCTTTAAAACGATTCAGTTCATCATACCCTTTATCCACGCCTGCAATTTCTATTGCCTGATCATTAATCATGATTTTCCGGGAAGAATTTCTAAGCATAATGACATTGTGCTGTTGTGTCAGTTGAGTTTTTCCCTTTTCATGGCAGAACAGGCAGCTTGTCCTTGAATTGGAATAGTCATAATCTCCCATTACAGCAAAGACTCCAAGTCTTGCCTTTAACCGCGACAGAAAATTTAAAGCAGGTTTAATATCGCCCCCCCACTTTATATAATCACCGGTTAAAAAAATCAGATCAGGATTGCTCTTTTCAATGGTGTTTAATAACTTCTCTTCTGCCTTTCCAAATTTTGATAGGTGCAGGTCAGCAAGATGAACAATTTTTATACCCTTTAAAGCACTATTTATAAAATCAGTTTTAATTTGTATTGTTTTTGTCTGGACTTTATCGGGTTCAATAAATGAGCCATAGACTAATACAACTGCTATTAAACCAATAAACAGACTGATAAGTAAACACTTTACCATGCAAAGCTTCCTTCAACACAATGGAACATATCAGGAACCGGAATCCTTATGCCTGGTTTCAAGGAGCTCAATAATTTTTTGATTCTGCTCAATGAGGATATTGAATTTTTCAATCATAATTTCAACTTTCTGGTTCAAGCTGTCATTACCCGTGGTGAGCTGATCCAGCAATAAAATCGTATATTGACTGCCAAGGGCGATCTGTTCATATAGATAATCGGAACGGACAGAAGTGTTCCCTTCTGGAACAAGAGACTCATATTTTTGCGTAAAACTGTCTGAAATATCAGACGAATAAACAAGAGGTGAGCACAATAGTATACAGAAAAGGATTATGGTTTTTATCATGATGCTGTCTCCTTTTTGAGTTCATATACAAATTTCCAGTCCTGGTATTTTTTTTTCTTTTCAAAGGATTTATATTTTTTTGGGAAATTACCCTTTTTAATCGGCTCATCCTTACTTTTTGAAAATATGCCTTTAATCCCGCCCTTTCCATCATATATGATTCCCCACTCTCCATGCTTTGTCATGGGGTCTTTATAGATTTTTCTTAAATGGCGTTTTACCCCCTGGAATCTATTATCTTTTAAAAGAACCTTTAAACTGCGTGGATATTGCTGCGAATCTTTGGAGGAGCTTATATAAAAAGATTCTATGCCGTCAATAATCTGCCCTGCCCTGAAAAAAAGTTCTTTTTCTTTCTCCCTTTTAACCGTGGTACTCCATTGCTTTTGAACCACCATTAAAGAGATGGAAACAATAATTATCAAAAGTAATGCAGCAGGATAGGTAAAACCCTTTTCACCATTCATTATAGGGTATTCCATATAGACTGATCTTATTGCTGCCGCTGTGAATATCATAGATCCCGGTAAGGTCTTCACCTTCGGGCGGGATCTCAATCCATGTATCATCTAAACCTGTAAAAGGATCGTTGGGAACCGATCTTATATATTTTTTCTCGGTAAGGACTTCAAGGGTCTCTGGGTATTCTCCATGATCAGCATAATATTGATCAATGACATCTCTTAAGATAAACAGAGAATTTCTCAAAGAAGCCTCTCTGGCCCGTACAATGGATCTTTGAAAGCTTGGAGTTGCAATGGATGCAAGAATACCAATGATTGCAATCACTGTCAGCATTTCTATTAAGGTAAAGCCTTTATTATTTAAAGGTCTCATTGCTATTTTATTTCACCTGTTTTTATTAAGTGGCCAGATTTCAGGTACCTACCAGCTGGAATAATATGTTCCATCAATGGCCTGTTTATCACTTAAACAATAAATATCATACACATCCTGCCCACCCCAGATGGTACTGTCATGATCATCGGCATAGGATCTTAATCCCCATTCACCCTCTTTTGTAATTGGGTCCTTTGGCATTCTTCTTAAAAACTTTTTTCTTTCACCAGTTTGTGTCTGAAGGTCAACTCCTGTTATCAGAATCTCAAGAGTTGCCGGGTATCCGCTGCCCGCAGCACTTTTGGGTATTATCTTTTGATCCACAAGTTTTTTATGCTCATCCAGGGCTGTTCTTATAAGTCTTAGATTATTTCTTAACTCCATCTCCTTTGTTCTCTTATATACAACCTGGGACAAGGGTATTATACCTGTAGCAAGAATAGAAATAATGGCTATGGTTGCCATCATTTCAATCAGAGTAAACCCGCCTGTTCTATTTTTCATACACATATGCTCTGTCAACTATATGTATATCTTTGGAAAATCTATCTTCCAGCAACATGTTCTGCCGCGCAGTTTCAGCAGCCTGGTAAGATGCATGCTGCCCCACAAAAATTCGATAAAAGGTTCCTTTGTCTTTAATGTGTGCTGGTCTTGTCCATGTTTTATATCCAAGTTCCTGTAGCTCGTTAGATCTCTCATTTGCATCAACTTCATCTTTGAAAGAAAAAACCTGGATACTAAAATAGTCATCACTTGGAAGGAATTCATCTTCCTTGACCACCTTGATATAATCTTCCTGGGGTATATCATTGAAATCAGTCTCTTTAATTATTTTCTCTTCCACAGGTTCGAGCAGAGAGATATCTTTTTCATTGCCTGACCAGAATTGTGCAATATTCGGTTCTGGAATATCCTGGGTCCTGATAATCACAGGAGTAATTGTCATGAGTATATCTTTTTTTATGGCTTCAGAGCCTTCAGAAGAAAAAAGTTTTCCAAGCGTTGGCATTTCGCCAAGCAAAGGAATTTTCTGTATGGTTGATCGCTCTTCATCTGATATCAGGCCTCCTATAATGACACTGTCACCATCATTAATTGTCAAAACTGTATTTGTTGCCCTGGTTTTTATGGAATATTGCGGGTCTGTCACGGTTCCTACATTGCTGCCAAGGGCACTTATTTCAATGCCAAGTGTTAAAGTGACCTGATCATACATATTAATAATAGGTTCAGCTGTAAGCTTTACACCCACGTCCTGATATAAAAAATCATAGGTTGTGGTTCCATCGGTCTGAACCTTGCGGTTGGATCTTAAAGGCACTTTTTCTCCAATTAATATGGATGCTTTTTCCGCACTGCTTATCCGGATCTGAGGTTTGGCAAGAATTCTTGTATCTCCATCCTTTTTAAGTAATTTTAATGTTGCCGTGGGTAGGGAAAGATATAGCTCCTTGTTTGTGATTTTACTGATATCATAAAGTGATGCCATGCTTGCAAACCCAAATGCAGTGTTAAAATCAATACCTGAGCTTGTTTCACTGACACCAAAAGTAATGGTATCAGAAATAGAAAGCCCGAGATCTTTCTCCTTTGTCCTTGCAACTTCCAAGATTTCAACATTTAAAATAACTTCCGAGGGAGTTCTGTCGTTTGCAGCAATAATTCTTGCAGCCATTTCAACATTTTCTTTTTGCCCGCGAATTGTTACAGCATTTAATTTTTCATTGGCAATAATATTTTTGCTTTTTAAAATCTTTGTTAAAATACTCACTGCTTTTTTTGCTTTCAGGTATGACAGATAAAATGTTTTAACATATAATTCATCATACTCCTTAGCCTTTGCAGGCGTATTAGGGTAAATCAGCATGGTTTTTCGGTTAACCATTTTAGCTTTTAAAGCATTTGTTTTTAAAAGAACATCCAGGAATTTATCAAACTTCACATCTGTCATAAAAAGTGTGACTTTGCTGGATTTTATATCTTTATCAAAAATAAAATTAATACCTGAAAGCTTGGATAAAATTTCAAATACATTCAGCACTGGAGTTTGTTTAAATTTTAAAGAAATGGGTGCATTAGATCGTAAATCAAGCCTGTACACAGGAATTTCCTTTAAAATTTTTTTAAATTTCCCAAGGGCCATCAAGGCTTCTTCATTGTCTGGATCAAGCTCAACAGCCCTTTGCAAAGATTTTCTGGCACCTTCAAAATTTCCGGTTTTTATCTGTGTATTACCTTTTTTTGTATAATAAAATGACTCTTTTTTCATCTTGACCTTGTCAACAAGCTCAATAGCCCTGTGATTACTGGAATAAAAAGCAATACTGACCTGGAGTTCTGCTATGGCTTCTCGAAAATATTTTCTCTCAATAAGATCTAAGGCTTTTCTCATATGCTGTAAAGATGCATTCTGTTTTGCATCTTTTAATTTGAGCTTTAAATCAATATTTTCAGGGTTTTCCTGATGTGCTTTATTATAATATTCCACAGCAGCATCAAAATTATTCTCTTTTACAAAATTATCTGCCATGATTTTATTGGCATTATCAGCAACACATCCTTGAAGTAAAAATACAACAATTATCAGAATATTTGTGAACAAAACCCGATTATTCATTATTAAACTCCCTCATATCAAGATGAATTGTTTCATTGAGATCCAATGCCCTGATTTTTATATAATTATCCTGGATGTCATCTATTAAATACTTCCCGTCAATGCGATCTCCTGTTTTTGCAACCAGCACAAGCTTGTCTTTTGACAGAAAAACAGCTTTTATGTTTTCACTTTTATATGTCCCATAAACTTTGTATGAACAAAGGTAGTCCTTTATTTGTTGAACAGGGTTAGTTTTTATAATATCCGGCTCTTGAACATCGATATTGGATAAAACATCAATTGTATGGTTTTTATCAAAATTTTCTGGCTGCTGATAAATTATAAACAGGTCATTATATACCTTTGCAGAAGTTTTTGGCTTATTTAAAAACTTTGAAACAATATCCTGGGATGGGGATTGTTTTTCAGGTGTTATGTTTTCTTTGGTTTGTTTCTGAATTTTGCTGCCCTTTATTCCAGTATGGGTGAGTCTATCCACTGTTTGCTGTTCAAATGGATTAAGCACACGATAAACTATTGAAATTACTAGCAAAAAAGCCGCGGCAATAAATATCATAAGCTTTTTATCTATTTTATATTTTTTGCTAAATTTCATGCTGTCCCTCTTTTAAAAAATACAGACAACCCAAATTTAAATTCTATCTTGCCTTTATTATCTCCGGCATAATTATCTTTGAGCCTGACAAAATAGATGGAATCAAAATAGACAAGGCCAGGAAGATTTAAGATATCAGAAATAAATTTCTTTATCTTAACATAATCACCTGTAACAGCAATAGTGGTGTTATATTTTAACAAATCCAATTTATTTATTTTTTCAGGTATAAAAATAAGATTTTTCTCCATGGAAAGATCATTGGTATCCACAAGAGTTCTGAGTTTTGCTGCATATTGAGTAAATGATAGTTCCCATGGTATTTTTTTAAAAATTTTATCTATCTCTTCTTGACTGTCTGGCATGGGAAGCACAGAAAGATCTGAATTAATATAGCTTCCGCTTCTTGCAGCTGCAATAACTTTTTGCAGAATGATAACCTTTTTATTCTGTTTATTAATCAGGTAATATTTTGCAGCAAAATTACAAAATATTGCAAGGGCACAGGCTAATATGATTATTTTATATTGTTTGGCCATATAATGTTGATGTCCTTAGTCTACCCATTTTGCTGTTAATTCAAAAATAATCCTTTTATCTTCCTCAATCTCTTCTTTGGACAATTCAATTGCAAAATATTTAGACCTGTCCAGCTCCATGAGGAATTTGGAGACCTGAGTTACCTGGTGTGAAGCCCCTTTGATAAGTATTGTTTTGAGATTATCAATAAAACGCAGTTCATTAATCTCAATTTTTTCTGGTTTGATCTTTTCAATCTGCGATAATACTTCATTCAATGGGAATATATTTTTTTTAATGACAGCCTTGAGATAATTCAAATCCTGCCTGCTATTCTTATCTTCCTTTCCCATTGATAATCTTTTTTGATCATTTACTCTTTTTTGCTCAGCTCGCTTGTTGATTTTTTTAAGCCTTGTCTCGTATGTTTGGATTATATTTGTGTTGGCATAATAATCATAGATATTTACCATGGTAAAGCCACAGGTGATAAATACAAAAACAGCAGCAAGTCCAAGAGATATTCTTCCCCAGATATTTTTTCTAGCAACAAGACTTATATTTATTGGTTTCATATTAAATTTCTGTGCAAATCTGCTCCTGTATGGCTTTATATTAAATAAGGCATGCTTCTATAAATTTTGGGCTGCACCAATGACACTTGTATAAAATGGCAGAGGATTGTAGTTATGGTCAAGTTTAAAGCTTTTATCAAAGCTTATGAGTTGTTTTTCATCAATTATAGTAAATTTGGCTGCATTAATATCCTGCAATATATATTCTACCTGAATCTGAGATTTTGTATTTGAAGCAATAAAAAAATTTTCAATCTCCAGATCAGGGTTTTCGCTGTTATAATATTGTATTAACAGATCAACATCATTGACTGCACTTGTTTCATCATCACTTAGCACACCTTTTTTGATCGTTTTATAAAACAGAGGAATATTATCACTAAAGACAAAAAGATTTAAAAAATCATCAAACAAACCAAGATAGGCAATAGTGCCCTTGGAAGGAAGAATGCTGGAATAAAAATTAAACTGGTTTAATCCAGCAGGAGTAAGCATTAAAGGTGTAACACCAAGGTGTTTAAAAGCCTGTTCATATTGAGTAATGATATTTTCCATACCCAGCACAATAAGGAGCACATGGGCATTGTCAGAATCTTTACCCATCTTTTTCCAGCCAATTCTTAACTCTTTGGCAGACAGTTTTAAGGAGCTTGAAATATCCCATGACACCATTTCATCAATTTTGGCAATTTCCTTTGGCAGTGCTTTATAGGTTTTAACAAGAACCTTGACACAGGAATCAGGCAATGCAACACCAATTTTTTTGACTTTTATTGCTCTGCATGTTTTTTTAAGACTGTCATGGAAAGAGTCCAGATTAATAATATTCTCTTTTTTAAAGGATGGTTTCAAGGTTTGTGCAGGCATCTTGACATCTGACAATTGTGTGATGGAAAAATTATTCCCTTTTTTAAAGATTAATGCAGATTTAATATTATCAGATCCCAGCTCAACTCCTGCAAGTAATTTTTTTATGGGAAAAAAACTCATCTTAAATCTCTACTCTCTATAAATGTCACTCTGTTTGCTTCTTCCAAGGTGGTCACACCTTTTATAACTTCATTTATGGCTGCGTCTCTTAAAAATACAACCCCGTGACTTAGAGCATGTTTTTTTAAAACAAGGGTAGAAACCTTTTTAATAAACATTTCTCTGATATCTCCATCAAGCTCTACATGTTCAATTATTGCCTTTCGTCCATCATATCCAGTACCCTTGCAATTTTCACACCCATAGGCATCATAAAACGTAATATGTTGAAACTTTTTGGGGTTTAAGCCAGATTCAAGAAGAAAATTTTCTGATATTCTCTTTTTTACCTTACATTTACAAAGCTTTCTGATCAGGCGCTGGGCAACTATGCAATTGAGTGCTGTGACCAGGTTATATGGTTCTATACCCATGTGGAGAAACCTGTTGATAACATCAAATGATGAGTTAGCATGGACAGTTGCAAATACCTGGTGACCGGTTAAAGCCGATTGAAGTGCAATCTGGGCAGTTTCAGTATCCCTGATCTCGCCCACCAGGATTTTGTCAGGATCATGACGCAAAATTGACCTTAAGCCACGCGAAAATGTTAATCCTTTTTTTTCATTAACTGGAATCTGTGTTATTCCTTTAAGCTGATATTCAACAGGGTCTTCAATGGTAATTATTTTACTGTCTTTTGTATTAACTTCTGACAATGCTCTATACAGTGTAGTTGTTTTTCCGCTTCCTGTGGGCCCGGTCATTAAAAATAAGCCGTATGGTGCCTTGATCTGTCTTCTCAATCTAAACAGTTCTATTTTCTCTAATTCCATGTTACCAAGACTCAGTTCTCCCTTGGCAGGAGCCATGCGCTGTTGATCCAAAATCCTGATTACTGCATCTTCACCAAAGATTGTGGGGAGAACAGATATCCTGAAATCAATAAACCGTTTTTTGACCTTTAATTTAAACCTGCCGTCCTGGGGTATTCTTTTTTCTGAAATATCCAGTTCCGACATAACTTTTAATCTGGAGATTACGGGATTCATACTGCCCATGTCCAGAGGATCGGTGATCTGATAGAGCATGCCGTCAATTCGATATCTTATGATCAATCCCCTGGCTGAACCTTCAAAATGTATATCACTTGCATTTTTATTAATGGCATCAAGGATGGTGGAATCAATAAGCTTTACAACAGGACTCTCTTCTGAATCAACTTTTTTAGTCGAAATTTCATAATCTCCCTTGTCAGATTCTCTGACCACAGAAAGACGCATTTCTTCAGAGACATCAACAAGATCTTTGGATGCTTCAATTTTCTGTAAAAACTTACCAAGTTTTTTGGCACTTACAATAACAAAGGAAAAATCATATTCAAGAAGGATTTCAATCTCTTCAATAACCTTGAAATAATCAATGGGATCAGCCACGGCAAAAACAAGATGTTCATTGGAAAAATCATAGGGCATTATTTTATTGTTTACTATAAAATCAATATTTAACAGCTTTAAC
>CAZYDL010000015.1:0-22374 GCA_964646305.1 uncultured Desulfobacula sp.
GTCCATATCCTGCTTTAACAATTGATTAATTCCCGGCATCAATTGCTTTGCTTCATCAACATCAGGATCAGATCCATCAATATATGCACCTATGGTTATCATATCTTCTGCATTTTTATATGCTGATACAATACCAAGTGTTCTTTCCCGCACTGCTGTATGCTCCTTTGTTGTTACATCCCTCATCACCCTTGAAATACTTGCCAGGACATCAATGGCAGGGTAATGCCCTTTGTTTGCCAGATCCCTTGACAGGACAATATGGCCGTCAACAATTGATCTTACAGTATCACCCACAGGGTCATTTAAATCATCGCCCTCAACAAGAACAGTATAAATTCCAGTAATGGAGCCACCGTTTTCCATATTACCGGCCCTTTCAAGCAAAATTGGAATCTGAACAAAGAATGAAGGAGTATACCCCCTTGATGTTGGAGGTTCTCCTGCTGCAAGGCCAACATCCCTTGAAGACATGGCAAAGCGTGTAATTGAATCCACCATCAATAATACATTTTTCCCCTGGTCCCTGAAATATTCAGCTATGGTGGTTGCGAGATATGCACCCCTTATTCTTACCAGAGGAGAGGAATCTGAAGTTGCTGCAACAACAACGGCTCTTTTAAGACCTTCCTTGCCAAGTGTATCATTGATAAAATCCTTTACCTCCCTGCCCCTTTCTCCGATAAGACCAATGACAACAACATCTGCGGCTGTATGTTTGGTCATCATACCCATTAGAATACTTTTGCCAATTCCAGAACCAGCCATAATGGCCATTCGCTGACCTTGGCCAAGGGTTATCATACTGTTGATTGCAGCCACTCCAACATCAAGTGCCTCTTTAATGGGAGCTCTCTCCATGGGTCCTATGGGTTTTCCATATAAATTATATTCCTGAGTATATTCAATGGATCCTTTGCCATCTATGGGTTGTCCCATACCATCAACAACTCTTCCAAGCAGTTGATCACTAACCCCAACCATGGGGCTTGCAGCAACAGGAATAATTTTTGCTCCAAGGCTGACACCTCTGATATCTCCATATGGCATAAACAGGGCTTTCTCTTCTTTAAAACCCACGACTTCAGCCTTTACTGCCTCTCCTTGATCATTAATAATACTGCAAAGGCTTCCTATTCCCATGCCAAGACTGTCACCTTCAGCTATCAGGCCGATAACTTGAGAGATCCTTCCTTCAGGTTGTATTGTAACGCATAGATCCACAGCCTTAAAGTATTTGTCAAAATCAATTGTATTCAAATGTTCCAAAATTATGCAGCCCCTGCAGTTTTTATGGCATCAAAGATGGCTTCAAGTCTTGACTCAACATCTGATGAGATGGAAGCTGTTATTGTTTCTATTTTACACCCTCCTCTTTTAATGAAAGGATCTGATCTCACAGACACACTTGCCAGAGAATCCACAGCTTCAAAAAAATCATCTTTAATCATCTCAATATATTCATAATCATCCGGGCAAACACTTAAGACCACATCTTCCGCCTGAACAAGGGTTTTTAAAGCATCAATAATAATGGGTTTAACAATTTCATCATCAATTTCCATGTGAGCCATGATAATTTTTTTAACAATCTGCTCCATAAGACTAATAATATTTGCCTCATATTTATCCACCAGAAGCTCCAGGGTTTGATCTGCTGTTTTTAAAGAGTTCTCAAGTGAATTTAAAATCTTGGCTGCATCTTTTCTAACTTGTGCCTCTCCTTTTTCTTCACCCTCTTGCATACCTTGGTCAAAACCCTGTTTTTCCCCCTGTTCTACTCCTTTTTGTTCTCCTGCTTCAAACCCTTTTTCTTCACCTTGTTTAAATCCCTGATCATAACCCTGCTTTTTTCCCTGTTCAACACCTTTTTCAAAACCTTCCCCATAGCCTTTCTCTTCCGGGGTTTCTTCGGGTTCAGCAGGTGTCTGGTCCAAGGAGATTTCATCACCATCCAAGGTTCCTGTACTTTTTCCGGCTTTATCTGATTGCTCTGACTCCTCTGCACTTCCTGGTTTATCTGATCTTTCAGGTTTTTCTTTTAGATCAAACAAAGGGCTAAAAACAACCTCTTCCTCTTCTTGTTGAAAATCATAAAGCGCCCTAAATTCATCAGCTTCTTTATTCTCAAATTCAGGCTCTTCAAACAAAGCTTTAAACCGATCAAAATCAGGTCTGGTCTCTTCAGTCCTATTGGAATGCTCTTTATCAAAACTTTCCAGCGAATTTACAGCAATTGGTTCAAATTGCTCATTGCCACTATTAGACAAGGACATCATCTTTTCCTTTTCCAAGTGTTATGGTACCATCAGCCTCAAGTTCCTTGGCTGCACGGACAACTGCCTGCTGTGCTTCTTCAACCTCTGCAAGACGTATTGGACCCATGGCCTCAAGATCATCTTTAAGCATGTCTCCTGCTCTCTGGGAAAGATTGGAGAAAATTTTCTCTTTCATTTCATCAGTAGCAGTCTTAAGGGCATATGTCAGCTGCTGGCCTTCAACCTTCTTTAAGATTTCTCTCATTGCAGTATCATCAATACTTGTAAGATCTTCAAATACAAACATCAAATTACGTATATCATTTGCCATTTCAGGATTGTCTTCTTCAACAAATTCCATGACTGCATCTTCTGTTGTTTTATCCACTCCATTGATAATATCCACAAGCACCTGCAAGCCGCCAGCTTTCCCACCAGGTCCTACTGCACCGGATAATTCAAGTCTTAATGCTTTGTCAACATCCCTGACAACATCCTCGGAAATCTGACCCAATTTTGCAATTCTCATGGAAATGTCCCCCTTTAGATCATCGGGAAGAGACATTAATATTTCTGAAGATATTTCAGAAGGCATATGTGCCAGGATCATTGCAATGGTCTGGGGATGCTCTCCCACCACATAACCTGCAAGGGTAGCAACATGGATATTCCTGCTCCAGATAAATGGTTTGTCCTGCTTTTTCTTTTCAAGGTCATCAAGGACATTATCTGCATCCTGACCCTCTAAGGTGTTTTTAACAATATTTTTAATAAAAGAATCACTTTCAATGATCATCCTTGACCCACCCTCAAATTTACCCACAAAATCCAGGGAGACTTCCTTGAGCATTTCAGGAGTAATACTATCAATCAAGGACATTTCATATGCAACTTCACCGATTTCATATTCATTCATTTTGTCAAATGCCAGGGTGGCATACTCTTCGCCCATGGACATGAGAAATATAGCTGCTTTTTTTGGACCAGACATTGTATTTACATTTGTTTGTTCAGTGTCAGCCATGATTACTCTTCATCCTCCTCTTGAGTTTCGCTTACCCAGTCCTTAAAAATATTCACAGCTTTATCAAGATCTTTCTTGGCATAATACCTGGCTTTTTCATTGGCAGACATATTAGTCAAATATGATGCACGTTCTGATGCACTCATCTCCTTAAGGAAAGTCTCTTTCTGCTCCTGGGTCATGAGATCAAGATACT
Source organism: uncultured Desulfobacula sp. (assembly GCA_964646305.1). Taxonomy (GTDB): domain Bacteria; phylum Desulfobacterota; class Desulfobacteria; order Desulfobacterales; family Desulfobacteraceae; genus Desulfobacula. The sequence continues at coordinate 3,479 of CAZYDL010000015.1, forward strand.
CTGTTTGCTGTTTTGCATCCATTTCAATAAATTCCGGCTCTTTTTCTTCTGCTTCAAGCAGAGCAAGTTCTTCAGGAGTTGGCAGGGTTTCCTGCTCAACACTTGATTTTATCTCTTTCACAGTTTTTATAATGGGCCGAATAACAAGGAGGAATAGTAATATTACAAGAAGTAGGTTGGCAATGGTTCTGCCATACTCTTTTTGAACCATCTTCAAACCTGTAAGGGCTGGTTCTGCTTCAAGCTGCCCAATGGAGGCAAAGGGAAAACACTCCATGGACACCTGATCGCTTCGGCTTTCATTGTATCCCATGGCCTTAATAACAATATTTTCAAACTGTTTCATCTCTTCGTTGGATCTTGGTACATACACGGTTGTTTGATTACCGCTTTCATCGGTCTTATTTTCATATTTCCCATCCACCACTGCTGCTACAGACAGTCTTGTTAAAACTGCCATGGGCTTTTTGGTCTCTCTTATTCTTTTGCTGATTTCAAAATTAAATGTATCATCTTTTTTATCAACAAGCTCATTATCCAATTGGCCTGTAAGATTTTCATCTCCAACGATTGGATTAACACTGGATGGGGTTGGAATCTCCTGTGAGCCCGAGTTGATTTTTTCTGCCCTGTTTTTCCTGCTTCTGACAAATTCACCACCCCTTTCAAAGGGGTCATAGATTTCTTCGTTCATACTGTTTTTTGAGAAATCCATTTCCGAAGTCACCCTGACAATAGCCTTATCCTTGCCCACGATTCTTTCAAGCATTGTCTGAATTCTCTTGGTAAGGTTTTCTTCATATCTAACCTTATATTTATACTGGGCATCGGCAAAATTCTGGGCACTTATCTTGGCCTGTTCTTCTTCAGATTTACCTTCAAAGAGAATTCTGCCGGCTGTATCAACAATGGTAACAAGTTTTGGAGTTAAATCCTGGATAGAACTTGCCACAAGATGGGCAATGGCTGCAACTTTTTCTTTCTCAAGATCTGAAATCAACTCTAATAAAATAGAAGCCGATGGTTTTTTAATCTCCTCCACAAATACAGAATCTTTAGGCATAACAATCATTACCCGGGCGCTTTTAACTTCATCAAAGGCAGAAATTGTTCTTGCAAGCTCTCCTTGAATTGCTCTGGTTTTATTAATTTTCTGAACAAACTCAGTGGTTCCAAATTCATTTTTATCAAAAATTTCAAATCCAACACCGCCGCCTTTGGGGATTCCCTCTTTTGCCATGGTTAACCTTACATCATAAACAATATCTTCAGGCACCATAATTGTTGTACCATCTCCGGTAAGTCTGTAAGGAGTATTTGATGCTTTCAGCTGATCAACGACCAATGCAGCATCATCTTTTGAAAGTCCTGTATAAGCAGCTTGAAACTGAGTTTTATTGGCCCAGACAAACATGATTGTAAATCCTGCAACTACAACCATTGCAATAATACCCAGGGCAATTTTTTTCGACATGGACATCTCTTTAAATGTCGTAATTATCTTTTCAATAACAGGATTCATAATCTCATATCACTCCATTTCCTACCATAAAAATTATTATTTATCACACCTGCATGCGCATTATTTCATTATATGCCGTCATGACTTTATTTCTGACCTGAGCCAGGAGTTTCAGAGAAGTATCTGCCTTGCCAATTGCCATCATACCTTCATGTATCCCCATTTCTCCTAGAATGACTTTTTCAATGGAGTCATCTGCAATGTGCTGTTTTTTATTTACATCTTTAATGGCAGCTTCAATTCTCTGGGCAAATTCGGGATTATGCCTGTTTATTCTATTGGTTAAGGGCTCTGTGTTCAAAGAAATTGGATTGATGCCTTCTATTCCGGCCATTATAATCTCCTTATATTATCTACCTATCTCAAGGGCTTTTAAAATCATATCTTTTGTAGTGGAAAGAGCTGTTACACTTGCTTCATAGCTGCGTTTTGCCACAAGCAAATCTGCAATTTCCGTTAGATGATCCACATTGGGCATTTTTACATATCCTGTAACAGGATCAGCATCTGGATGGGCCGGGTTATGAACAAGCCTGAAATCTTCCTGGGATCTTATGATTTGATCAACTCTTACTCCGGTTCCATTGTCCCCCTTCTTATCAGAATCAAATTCAATGGGAGAAAGCTCTATGCCTGCCAGCTGTTTTTTTAATTGTTTTCTTTCAATTACACTTTTAAAAGAATCAATATCATCCCCCTTTAAAACAACCATTTTCCTTCTATAAGGACCACCCTCTTTTGACCTTGTGGTATCAACATTTGCAAGATTTTCTGCTATTACATTCATCTTGGTTCTGTGGGCTGCAAGAGCTGTTCCGCTAATTTTTGATGCAGTTAAAAGATCCATAATTTATCTACCCCCCTCATCTATTGAATAGTTCAATATTTTCATTTTCCGCAGCAACATCTCTGTTGTTGCGCGATATTTAATATTATTTTCCATCAGGCTCATCATCTGTGTATCTATATTCACGGTATCAAGATGATAGATATCAACATCCCGGGTGTTTTCCCCTTTCATGGCAAAGGACTCTTCACCATTGGCAGGCAAATGCTTATGATGGGTCCTATCAAGAGAATCGGGTTCTTTTTTACCCATTGCACGTTTTAAGGTCCTGCTAAAGTCAAGGTCCTGGGGATTATATCCAATGGTATCCATATTCGCGATATTGCCAGCAATAAGATTATGTCTTTTTGCTGATATATTTAATGCCTTTTCAATCATCTTTGAAGTACGACCAAAAATTCTTGAATCTGTCATTTTCCCTCTCTTTTCTTAATTTAAATACAACTGTTTTTTAAATAGAATTGTATTAATAATCTCCTCATTTGTCTTAATTTAATAACGTTGCAATTTATATGCCGATTTCCAATACCAATATATTGATTTACCATAAAACCTTAAAAGAAAACTATTCTATATCGGCTGCACTGTCCAATTAAAGGATGTCTGCCTTTGATCAATTTTTTTGGTTTTGCTTACAAGCTCTTGATAGGTGGAGTAGCCAAGCGTTAAAACCGCCAATTGTTTGGGGGAAGAGTGACCGGGTTTTGGCGGTCAGCACAATCAATCTTACGTGTGACCTTCAGGGTAGAACTTGCTGCAATGTCAAACCTGCAATTACAAGATAAACACCTGCAACAGGTCTGTAAATAATTTAATATCCAATATTCAAATTAACAATTAAAACTTTTTTTTTTGAGCTTTATATTCATTGAGTTTATTACGCAGGGTTCTGACACTGATACCCAGAATTTTAGCAGCATGGGTTCGATTGCCTTCTGTGGTATCAAGGGTTTTAAAGATCATTTTTTGTTCCATCTCTTTTAAAGAACCAGAGCCCAGATCAACATTTTGCACCATGTCCAAACCTGATTGATCAATCTCCAATTGATCAATATCAATCATAAGATCTTCAGGCTTGATTAAATCTGAATCAGCAAGTAAAATTGCCCTGTGAATTATATTTTCAAGCTCCCGTACATTTCCAGGAAAAGGATGATGGTTCAGGATGATTTGAGCCTGTTTAGTCAAGCCGTTGACATGACGATTGTCAATTTTGCAATATTTTTTTATAAAAAATTCACACAATATTTCAAGATCACTGGGACGATCCTTTAAAGGCGGAATAACAAGAGGAATAGTATTTAATCTATAAAAAAGGTCTTCTCTGAACTCACCTTTTTGGACAGCTTTCTCTGCATCCCGGTTTGTTGTGGCAATCACCCGCACATCGATCTCAACAGGTTCTATACCACCCACTCGATCCACAAGCTTTTCCTGGAGTGCCCTTAATAATTTTGCCTGGAGGTGAAACTGCATTTCAGTAATTTCATCCAGAAACAGAGTGCCTTTGTGTGCCAGTTCAAATTTACCCATTTTCCTTGCTATGGCTCCTGTAAATGCACCTTTTTCATGGCCAAAAAGCTCACTTTCAAGTAAATTTTCAGGTAAAGCTGCACAATTTACTGCAATAAACGCCTGATTGCTTCTATCACTTTTTTCATGGATATACTTTGCAAATAACTCTTTACCCGTACCACTGTCACCCTGGATTAAAACAGAAGCACTTGAGTCTGCAACTCGTAAAGCCAGATTTAAAAGTTTTTTAACTCCATTGTCCCTTGTAATGATTTTAACTTTTTTTTTACGTAAAGAGTTTTCAGAAGGTTTAGAAGGTATCTGCTGCTTTGACACCATCAATGCTCTTCTGGCACTCAGTTCAAGCTGTTCTTTATCAATAGGTTTGACAAAATAATCAAGTGCACCAAGTTTCATCAGAGTTACGGCATGCTCAACAACAGGTTCTGATGTAAGAATAATGGTCTGGCACAAAATTTTGATTTCATTAATTTTTTCTAAGAATTCAATTACCTGGAACTCTGGAGTTGCAATATCTGCAATAACTATATCTGGTCTTTTTTCCACAAGATAGGAGAGAGCTTTGGCTCCATCGGGAACAGCATCCACCAAAAAACCAAGGTCTTCAAAAAACCGGATATATGCCATTCTCTCTTTGGTATTCTCAAGTATGATAAAAATTCTATGTCCTGGCATATTCTTTTTGATCCCCTAACAGGCTGTGACCCCCTTAAATTTTTATGAATTCTGAGCTATCTGTGCTAATTCAATAGTGCTAAGTCTTTGCTGTGCCATCCTCGCCCATATTGAATCATAGGTATCAACCACCTGTTTAAAGGCCTTTTTAGCTTTTGGAAGGATATTGCCCTTTTGAAATGCATCCCCAACAAGAAATCCAAGGTTTGATTTTTCTTTATCATCCCTGGAAAAACTCAATGCTTTTGAATAAGCATCTGCAGATTTTACATATTTTTTCAAAGATATATATGCCGTTCCCAGCTCTTTATAGGCTTTTGTTAAAATCTCATAGTTTTCTCCAGATGCCAGAGCAAGTTCCTTTACAGCATTTTCACGCAATTTTGAAGCAGTTTTCATATCTCCTTTTTGGACATAGACATTTGAATGCATTAAAATAACCTTGCCTTTTTCAAGATGATTTTTGGCAGCGTTAAATGCCTGCTTGAATTGTAAAGAAGATACTTTAAATTTATTCTTTTCAAGGTAAATATTTCCTGCCCGTGTCAAAGCTTCTTTTCTAAATTTACTTTTGGGAAATCGCTTTGAAAATGCTTTAAATAATTTTAGAGCATCGTCATCCCTGCCGGATTCATCCATGGCAACACCCAGCCCAAAAAGTAATGGCAAAGGTCTAGAAGCTTTTTTATATTGTTTATATGCATTAATCAAATGATTAAATGATTCTTCATATAATTTTGCCTGTAGATATGCAAGTCCGACACTTAAAGCAATAGATCGACTCCCCATTCTGTCAATTCTAATATGCTCAAATTCATACCTGTTTAACACCTTTGTATATTCATCGGATTTGAGCTGTTGTTTAAACAAGGCTTCATAGGCCCTTTGCATGAGTTTTACTGCTTCATAGCGCAAACCCCTTGGATGTGTTGATAATAGATCTTCTATCTCTTTAATACATTTATTATATTCTCCCTTGGTCTGATATATCTCTGCAAGCCGCATCATGGCAATTCTGGAAAACTTATTTTCAGGGAATTTAGTCTTAATCATTTCATAAATTTCAATTTTTTCTTCATCTTTTTCAAGATATCTTGCAATCCCAATGGAACTTGAAATATACCCGCTTGAATCAGGAAATTTTTCCCTTACCAGTTCATAGATTTTAATGGCTTTCTCTTTATTATTCTCCATGCCATAAGTATCACCAATTTTACTTAAAATAATATCTGGATTTTCAATCTCGGGAAAGAGATTCAATACACGGTTTAAATTTGTTCTGGCTGCGCTATGGTTGTCGATTTCAAAATTGGCATTGCCAATATGAAGCAATACTTCATGGGAGGCATAAACTTTTTTAGGATTGAGTTTCACTACATGGTTTAAGATCATTAATGAATCAAGATACCTGTGTTTTTTAAAAAGAGCCTTGCCATATCCAATGCCGGCATCCGGGATATAATTGTTTTCAACGCTGTCTTCAAAAACCTGTTTAAAATATCTTAAAGCTTTATCAAGATAACCCTGGTGGTCATAAATATCGGCAAGGTGATACATGATTTCAGCCAATCCTGAATATTCAAGATAGCCTTTCTTGACAATATTAAAATAGCCCAGGGCGGCAGCCAAATTATTCAATTGTTTTTGAATCATTCCAATACCAGAATATCCATATGGGACATAGATTGATTTTGGATAGGATACCAGAGCATCCTGAAATAATTGCCCGGCTTTCAATAATTGAGAAAAATCATCTTTTTTTACATTTTTATAAAAAGCATAGGCTCTTAAAAAATAAGCCTGTTCAAGGCAGGTAAATTTTTCCTGAATAATATAGGTATCCAGAATCTCAAAAGCTTGTTCATACATGCTCTTTTTCAAAAAAACAATGGAATTGCTGATCTGCTTGGAATCGCATTCCACACCATCAATTATACGGGTAATATCACTTATATCCCCTTTATACCTGCCTATTTCTCTTTTTGGCGGGACATAAACAGATGGTGATACAATTTTGGCAATTTTTTCTGGTACTTTGGTCTTTGATTTTTTTTCAGGCTGGTTTTTTAATTTAACTTTCCCAAGTATAGGTAAGATCTTAGGGTCTGGTAATACTTTTTTTTCAATCTTTGTTGCCGGCTCTTTTTGGAGTGTTTTTTCCTGTATTTTTTCAGGCTCCTTCACTATCTCTTTATTATTGATTTTTTTTTCACCAGGCAAAGGGCCTGGTTTAGGCACTTGTTTTTTAAGCTGATTTCCATTGTCAGGTTTTTTTTCAAGATTGATAATAAAGGTAGATCCCTTTTGTTTATATCCTGATTGAATATATTTATAGGGTTTAAAACTGGTAAGAATCACAGCAAGTACATTGCCCTGGAGATTGTCCATGCCAATACTCTTGATTTTGGATTTCTCTTTACCTGTGATCTTAAAATCTTTTGATAATTTTACATTTTTCAATGCAATTAAAAGCTCATTTGGTTCAACCTTGATAATTTTCACAGGGGTAGTCCGGCTAAGGGACAATGTTACCATTAAAGGACTTTTCTCTATGTGAATTTTTGTCATCACAGCCTGACCGGCCATTGAAATGTGCGGCATGGTACATAAAACAAAAATTAATAGCAGCAGCGATTGCCAGGATTTATTTAACCTGTGATTTACCCAGTGATCCACCCAATGTTTTACTCTGTGATGTAATTGATCGTTTGGTTTATTCATAATTTTTACTTAGCTCTATGGATTTATATACAGACAACATATCAATCAATTTAAGCAAGTAGTATGCCATATCACGGTTGATTTACACCAAGAATACCAGATCAGGCCTAAGTTGGCAACACTTCATAATACACGCTTCAAACATTTACTATTTAAAGCTTTGCCTTAACCCGTTCCCGGGTATTTACCTTTAAGGTCGCTGGATGGACATTGCAACAAGTTCTATGATTCCCTGCGCTAACCGGCAAAACTCGCTGCGCTCAAACAATTGCCGGTCTTAACGCTCCAGTCATAAAGAACTTATAAGCAAAGATCCATATGCTCCCTTAAAGGCAAATACCCTTCCACTGGAGCAAATAGCAAGTTGTAGACTCTTTTTATAACCCTATCCAAAAAAAAGGAAATATCCATGTAAACTACCAGCAGTTACCATTGTGACAACATCTGCACGTAAAAACTAAATAAAAAATCATTCTGGCATAGCACGAATAAGGCGCACTTCACTGGACGGGTATGTTAAAAATTCTCTCAAATAAATATTGGACCTGATAGGTAAATTAGTATTTAATAAAAAGGAGAGCAAATTGAATATTTCAGTAGATTATTACGTCAAAAATATGACAGTGCTGTAGAAAAAGAAGGGGGAGGAGGAGAGGGAAGAGATTAAAAAACAGGCATTTCGCTTTTCTGCTCAATTTTCATTTTTTTTATCTTTTCCACAAGGGTAGTTCTATTCATCTTTAAAAGTGAAGCTGCTCTTGCTTTCACCCACCGGGTTTCATCCAAAGCATGGAGTATTAAGGATTTTTGATATTGATCCACTGCCTGGTTAAATCCCACACCATTATCAAAGACAGATTTCACAGAGGTAGATATATTTGTGCAGGAGTTATTCATAATATATTCTGGCAAATCACTGAGTTCAATTATCTGCTCTTCAACAAGGACAGAGATTCTTTCAATTAAGTTTTCAAGTTCCCGAATATTTCCAGGCCATTGATAGCTGAGCAGTGCCTGCTCAACACTTTTACTAAAAGTTTTCTTTTGATAACTACTCACTCTTTTACCAAGAAATTTTTGAAAATAATCTGATAAAATCAGGATATCTTCTTTTCTTTCGCGCAAAGGCAGGATATGAATGGGAATAACATTGAGGCGATAGTATAAATCTTCACGGAATAAGCCTTCTTCAATTGCTGTGGGCAGATCCTTATTGGTTGCTGAAATAACTCTGATATCAACTGTAATAGTGGTTGAACCTCCAACACGTTCAAATTGTCTCTCCTGAATTGCCCTTAATAATTTGACCTGTAATTCAGGGCTCATATCACCTATTTCATCAAGAAAAATCGTTCCCTGATCTGCAAGTTCAAAACGCCCAATTCTGGAGCGATGAGCACCTGTAAAAGCACCTTTTTCATGTCCGAACAATTCACTTTCAAGGAGTTCTCCCGGGATAGCGCCGCAATTAATAACCACAAGCGGGCCTTTTTTTCTTGAGCTGTTTTTATGAATGGCTTTTGCAATCAGTTCCTTGCCGGTTCCACTCTCTCCTGTAATCAATACAGAGGAATCTGCTTTTGATACCTTTTTTGCTATATCAAGTACATTTATCAATCCTTGACTGATTCCTGCAATTCCAACCCGATCAAAAGTTTTTTTTCCGAGTTCTGAATCACAGGTTTTCTTGGATTCACTTTGTGCAGCAGATGGGGGAGCAAAATTCATTTGAGGATCTTATCAAGTTTTTCAAAAATAGCTTCAGCAGTAAAGGGCTTGACAACATAATTTGAAACACCTGCCTGAACTGCTTCTATTACATTCTGCTTTTGTGCTTCTGCTGTAACCATTAGGAAAGGAGTTTTTTTATATTTATCACTTGCCCTTACTTTTTTGAGCAGGTCAATACCTGACATCTTGGGCATATTCCAATCTGATATAATAAGGTCTATGCTCTGATCTTCCAGAACGTCCCAGGCAGTTGTACCATCATCAGCTTCCACGAGATTTTTAAAGTCAAGCTGTTTTAAAATATTCTTTAGGATACGGCGCATGGTAGCAAAATCGTCGACAACTAAAACTCTGATGGATGTATCCATTACTATATTCTCCTCTCTGTACATATTAATATAGTCTTTTTATCTTTCAAAACAAACCTCAATTGTAAAATTTCCATTTTCAGTGCCAAAAGGGATAGCAATTTTTGGCCCTGTGGTATAGTGAATAATGCTATGATTTTTTCCTGCTATGACAGAAGGAATAGCAGCTTTAAAAACCTTTCCCATCTCTCCTAATTCCCGCCTGGCCTGACCAGAAATCATGTTTGTCAACTCTCCCACTGCATCTGCAATTTCATAATTAATCTCTTTAACGGTTTCACCCAGCATATTTGATACAATTGTCAGAATACACTTTTCTTCAAAGGTTACTGAAATTGTACCATTGGCAACCCCTGTCAGTCCAAGGACACCTGTCACATCTCCGACAGCAACATTCTCCTTTTTAAGATACGGTGTGCCTGCATTTACATTAATAAATGCCATGGTTTCCAAAACATTAATAGTTGCATTGATAAAAGGATTTATAAGTTTTACATCCATAACGTACCCTTTTAACACTCACATCGAATTATCAAGCCTATTATAATTTACAATATTTTTAAGATGAGAATATGTATCCACATCCATGGAAGTAAACTCTATTCCCATACCATTTTCATTGGACCTGACAATGGATCCATCCATCAGTAGTGCTAATTTATCAATTGTTCCAGTAAGATAAACCTTTATGGAACACTTTGTCCCCACAGCTAATATATTTTGAGTACTTATAAAAACACCTTTAAGACTTAAATCACTGGAACTGCCTTTAAAGTCAATTTTTTCTCCATCAGCCTCAATCTGTATCAAGATTGAAGTAGCAAACTCCACTCTGGTGTGCTTACGCCTTTCATCATTGTCAGAAACTGCCATAACAATCGGGCTCCATGCTTGAAACATTTTAAAAAAGATTAAATAAAGATTTCATTTTTATCCAACCTTAAAACAACTCTAACACAAAACAAGGTTAACATACTAAAACAACTTTAACAAATTTAATATCAAGGCTCAAGCCATTAAAAATCATCTAACAAGGTCTGATCTTCAATCCTTAAAAAGGCCTCAACTGCCGTGGGATCAAATTGTGATCCTGAATTCTCTTTTATAATACCAATAGCTTTACTTCTTTCCATTTTTTTCCGATATGATCTGTCTGATACCATGGCATCAAATGAATCTGCAACACAGAGAATCCTTGCCAGGCTTGGGATTTCACCCCCTTTTAATCCATCGGGATAGCCCTTCCCATCAAAGCGTTCATGATGGTGTCTGATAATTTCCATTTCACGGTCCCACAACCCCATCTTACTTATGATATCAGCACCAATAACAGGATGCTCTTTAATCTTTTCAAACTCTTCATCAGTCAGGGCACCGGGTTTTAAAAGGATATCATCCCTGATACCGATCTTTCCAATATCATGAAGACTTCCGGCAAAATTGATAACCTCAAGCTCTTCTTCAGAACACTGCATTTCCTGAGCAATCATATGTGCATATTTTGCCACCCTTGTGGAGTGCTTTCTTGTATATAGATCACGTACTTCAATTGCTGTTACAAAAGCATAAAGAGTTGCAAAGAGATTATCATATATGTTCTCATATAAAGCAATATTCTCAATGGCGGACGCTGCTTTTTGAGTTATAAAATTCATATAATATATATCTTTTTCAGTAAAGCTTCTTCCCGCCTCAAACAAAAAAGCACTGGCAACACCAAAAATTTTATCCCTGATTTTTAATGGCACAATCATTAATGAATTGACCACAGTATCAAGGCGTTTATTTTTCCCCTGGCCAGCAATCAAACAAGGATTTTGATCTGTACTCAACACATCAAGAATAAACTCATTTGCCGCCTTGGAAAGACCATTGCCAAACAGAGAATTAATAGTTTCATTCTCTATACCGCAATCACTGGATGCCATATTTACAAGGGATTTATCTTCATCGGAATATATGTGAAAAAAGACTTTATCAGCCTTTAACTCCTCCACACCAAGATCAACGATTTTGTTAAAAATACCATAACTTGAATCTGTCAAAGAGAAGTCTTCCATTACTCGATTCAAAGTATTAACTTCATCAACTCTTTCAATCAATTCTTTATTTAATTGCTTTAATCGTTCCTGGCGTTCAAGTTCTTCCTTTAGAATCAGGTTTTCGACAAACAGCTCACGCTCGTGCAAAATCCTTTGAAGGGTTATTTCCATCTGTTCAAGATTAACAGGTTTAATCAGATAATCAACAACACCATTTTTCAATGTCTGTATGGAATTTTCCAAGGAGGGATATCCTGTCATTATAACCACAGGTAGAGTATTGTCTTTTTCCCGTATTTTTTCAGCAAGTTTCAAGCCATCCATTTTCGGCATGTTAATATCAGTAAACACACATCCAATTTCGACATTGTTCAATATTTCAAGGGCTTCAAGGCCATTCCCGGCAGTATAGACTTCATAACCAAGCCTTTGAAAATATCCTTCAGTTACATCAAGAATACCTTCTTCATCATCAACAACCAGAACATTTATTGAATTATTTTCCATCTCTAAATAAGTTTCACTTTAAATATATTTAAGTTTGCCAATAAATGTATCTTAAACATTTTATTTTATCAACAAAATTAAAAATTTACACTATATCCTCCTACAAATGAATATAATTCGGAAAATTAAATTTTTAATATGATTATATTCTTGACAAATCGTGTATATGAGAATATTATGCTTTAAAATATGAATTTATAAATATGAGAAAGATTAAAAAATGGATAATACTGATCTTCAAATTCTGCGGATTCTACAAAAAAAAGCCAGAATTCCAAATGTGGAAGTTGCCAGAAAAATCGGCATGGCTCCTTCTGCAGTGCTGGAGAGAATCAAAAAACTGGAAGCCAGGGGAATTATCCAGGGCTATGAAGTGCGTCTCAACGCTGATATGTTTAACTGCTCGTTGATTGCATTCATACAAATCAAGCTCAACAAGAACAACAAGCTCATTGAAACAGAAAAAACTCTATCTCAAATAGAGCAAATCCAGGAGGTTCATTACCTTGCAGGTGAAGACTGCATAATGATAAAGTTAAGGGCATCAGATAATATTCAGCTTGAAAATATTTTAAGGACTCAAATAGCAAGCATTGACGCTGTTAAAACAACCAAGACTTTTATTGCGCTTTCCACATATAAAGAGAGTGCCAAAATAATGTTGCCAAAACCTGAATAACCATGGACTGACTTGATTTACAACCACAATTTGTCCGTCACAAAGTGTAAAACCATTAATGTATTTACAAAATATTTCACATAAATTAAAGATTAAAACATAGAGGAATCTTAAATTATGCCCATGTCCGACTCATACAAAACAAGACTTAGTGCCATTCTGCCTGAAATTGTTAATACATTTGGAACACCTTTCCATATTTATGATGAAAAAGGCATCAAAGATACGTGCATGCAATTAAACTCAGCCTTTAAAGATATTAATGGGTTCAAAGAATTTTTTGCAGTTAAAGCATTGCCAAACCCGAGTATCATGAAAATCATGCAGGAGATGGGATTTGGGTTTGACTGCTCTTCCACACCGGAAATCAAACTGGCAAGGCAGATTGGAAGTTATAAAGAGGACATTATGTTTACATCCAACAATACAAGCTCTTCCCAGTTTAAAACAGCCATGGAAGATGGCGGTTGTATTTTAAACCTTGATGATATATCCCTTATTTCCAAACTACCCAAAATTCCCGAACTCATAAGTTTTAGATACAATCCAGGCTCCAGGCGTAAAGGCAATAAAATCATTGGGAATCCAGTGGAATCTAAATACGGCCTGAGCCATGATCAAATTATTGACTCTTTTGATCAGTCCTTAAAACTTGGAGTTAAACGATTCGGCATCCACACAATGCTGGCTTCCAATGAATTAGACTTTGAATACATGGTTGAAACCACAAGAATGCTTCTTGACATAATAGACCTGGTTTGTAAAAAACTTAATATCACTTTTGAATTTATCAATATCGGCGGAGGTCTTGGAATTCCCTACACCCCTGATGAAAAAGCATTTGACCTTGAATCCATGGCACAAGACATCACAATATTGTTTGAACAATTTAATAAACTCAATGGCTGGGTGCCAAAACTATACATGGAAAGCGGCAGATTTATTACAGGCCCCCATGGTGTTCTTGCCACAACCATAATTAATCATAAAGATATCTACAGAAAATATGTGGGCGTGGATGCATCCATGTCTGCCCTCATGCGCCCCGGCATGTACAATGCATATCACCACATTCACATCCATGGCAAAGATGATTCAACCACTTTGGAAAAAGTTGATGTGGCAGGTGCATTATGCGAAAATATAGACAAATTTGCAGTTCAAAGGGATTTGCCTGTTACAAGCGAAGGTGACATTCTCGTGATCCATGATACCGGTGCCCACGGCCATGCCATGGGTTTTAATTACAACGGCCAGTTAAGACCAAAGGAATTATTGCTAAAAGAAGATTCAAGTATTGAATTGATCAGAAGAGCTGAAACTTTTGATGATTATTGTTCAACCCTGACTTTTGAATCCAGAATATTAAGCCTTTAAACCATGGACAGCAATCATGATCAGCCAGACAAATATCATTGAGGCACAATCTTTAAAGAAAAGTTATAATGGAAACAATGCCGTGAACAATATTAATCTTTCTGTTGCCAGGGGGAGCTGCTTTGGTCTTATCGGTCCTAATGGTGCAGGCAAGACCACCACCATAGAGATGATGGAAAACATTATTGATCCTGATTCCGGACAAATTTTTTACAAAGGAAAACCCAGGGATAAAAGTTTTAACCAGGAAATTGGTATTCAATTCCAGCACACTGAACTTCTTGCATATTTAACGGTTAAAGAGACCTTAAAAACCTTTGGCTCTTTTTATAATAAACATCTGTCTGTTAAGGATATTATTGATTTATGCATGCTGGACAATATAAAAGATAATCTAAATAATAAAATTTCAGGTGGCCAGCGCCAGAGACTGCTGCTTGGACTTGCACTTTTAAATGACCCTCAATTATTGTTTCTGGATGAACCATCCACAGGTCTTGACCCCCAGGCAAGAAAACATATCTGGAAAATCATTAAAAATATGAATAAAAAAGGCAAGACCATTATTTTGACAACCCATTATATGGAAGAAGCGCAAGCCTTATGTGATACCATTGCCATTATGGACTGTGGCAGTATCATTGAACAGGGATCTCCTGAAACTTTGATGGACCAGCATTGTAAAGATGCTGACGGCCAAAGGAACCTGGAGTATGTTTTTTTAAAATTAACCGGTAAGAGCTTAAGAGAATAATAAGATGGGCTTAAAAAGAATGTGGGCTTTATTTGTTGCCAGAAACTATGAGTTTATACGAGACAGAGCTGGTTTTGGCTGGAATATTCTTTTCCCTTTTTTAATTGTTGCAGGATTTGGTGTCATCTTCAGCTCTGATTCAAGACAGGAATTTAAGCTTGGTATTTTTCCTGTGAAGCAGGCCCAGATGGATATTCAGGAACTTAAAATCCCTAAGAAGCTTAAAGCCAGTGACTATATCAAGATAGTTGCCTTTGAAACACAAAATGAAGCCATGGACAAGCTTTTGCACCATAAGATTGATATTTTGCTGGAAAACTCAAATCAAAAACTAAAGTACTGGATCAGTGATTCCTCTCCAAAGGGTTATATAATGGAAAAAGTTGTAAAAGAATCCATTATACCCGAAGATATATTTGCATCAAAAGTGATTAAACAGCAGCTCAAGGGTGAACAGATACGGTATATAGACTGGCTTTTTCCAGGAATCCTTGGCATGAACATCATGTTCTCTTCTCTTTTCGGGGTGGGATATGTCATTGTAAGATACAGGAGAAGCGGGGTGTTAAAACGTCTTAAAGCAACTCCTGTCACAGCATTTGAATACCTTACAGCCCAGCTTGTATCAAGGGTTTTGATTTTACTTGCCACATCATTTGTGGTTTGGTTTGGATGTGATCTTCTGTTTTCGTTCCACATGCAGGGATCATATTTTGATGCTTTTGTGGTATTTTGTGCAGGAAGTATCTGCCTTGTCTGCCTCGGGCTTGTTGTGGCCTGCCGCGGCACTAACGAAGAGCTGACCAACGGATTTATAAATTTTATATGCTGGCCCATGATGTTTTTATCTGAAGTGTGGTTTTCCATAGAGGGTGCATCGCCCTGGGTTCAAAATATGGCAAAGGTTCTGCCTTTAACTCATTTTTTGTCAGCTGTAAGAAAAATCATCAATGATGGAGCCGCTCTTTCTGATGTCTCATTGGAACTTTCAATACTTTTTGTCATGAGTCTGGTTTTTTTAACCATTGGCTCCTGGTTGTTTTCCTGGACAAAATAGAAACAATTTAATATTATTACACAAACTGCCATGGGCAGCCTTGATCTTTTATCCTGGCATGCCTGCTAATAACCTGAAAGTCACCCATTGATTTGTAAAGACTTTCACATAAAAAATTTTGGAGATTAAAAATAGATGAAACCTGTTGTGGCCCTGCTTGGCCGCCCCAATGTGGGCAAATCCACTCTGTTTAACAGGATTACACGCAATAGAACTGCACTTGTTGATGATCGTCCCGGTGTGACAAGGGACAGGCATTATGCAGATGCACAATGGAATGACATTGAATTTACACTTATTGATACAGGTGGCTTTTTAAGTACTGATGAAGATTATTTTGCCTCCCAGATCAAGGAACAACTGACCATTGCAGCAGATCAGGCTGATGTTCTAATCTTTATCATGGATGGCAGATCAGGTTTGTCCCCCTATGATCATGAGCTGGCTGATTTTTTAAGAAAAATGTCCAAGCCGGTATTTTATATTATTAATAAAATAGAAAGCTATAAACAGCAGCATGATGATCTTTTTGAGTTTTACTCTCTGGGCATTGACCATTTCTATGAGATTTCGGCTGAGCATGGTCTTGGTGTTGGTGATTTTCTTGATGATCTTGTTGAAGCTTTGCCGGAATATGGACATGCTCCTGAAGATGATGACAACCAGATTAAAATTGCCATTGTTGGGCGTCCCAATGTTGGAAAATCTTCCCTTGCCAACCAATTGTTTGGTGAAAAACGTGTTGTAGTCAATGAAAAAGCCGGTACTACAAGGGATGCCATTGAACTGACTGTGGAGCATAAAAAACGAAAATTTACCCTTGTGGATACAGCAGGTATAAGGCGTAAAGGCAAAGTTACAAAGAAACTTGAAAAGTTTTCCATATTAAAATCATTAAAAAGCCTTGATGAGTGTGATGTGGCTTTGATTCTCATTGATTCTGACGAAGGTATTACAGATCAGGATATAACCATTGCAGGCTACGCAGAAGATAGAGGATGCGGTGCCATGTTCCTTTTAAATAAATGGGACCTCCTTGATAAAGAAAGAAAAAATATAAAAAAATATATGGAGGATTTAAGATATAAAGCAAAATTTCTAGCCTATGCCCCTGCTCTTACAATTTCTGCTCTTACCGGGCAAAGATGCCACAAAATTCTGGATGAAGTTGTAAAAATTCACAAAGAGTATTGTCACCGGATAAGTACAGGCGTTTTAAACAGGATTATTGAAGATGCTGTTTACAGATCAGAGCCCTCTTTGCATAGAGGTAGAAGACTAAAGTTTTTTTATTCAACGCAGGTTGCTACAAGACCGCCTTGTTTTGTCTGTTTTGTTAATTATTCAAAGGCCATTCATTTTTCCTATAAACGATATTTGATTAATCAGCTGCGCCAGATGATTCCTCTGAAATATACGCCCATTAAACTCTATTTCAGGGAAAAAACAGGGAAAATTGATTTCTCCGGTAAAACAAAAGAGAGTGAAAGAATTTTTCAAAAAAAGAAAGTACACCTTGCTAAAAGACAGAAGCAAAGAAAAATTCAGAGTA
This sequence comes from uncultured Desulfobacula sp., assembly GCA_964646305.1. Lineage (GTDB taxonomy): Bacteria > Desulfobacterota > Desulfobacteria > Desulfobacterales > Desulfobacteraceae > Desulfobacula. The sequence goes on from CAZYDL010000015.1 coordinate 20,847, forward strand.
AAAGAAAAAGGCAGAGAGATCAGGGAAAGTAATGGTTTTAAATTTTAAATAAAAAAAGACAAAATGGATCTTTTTGAATCCCATAATAACTTTAATCAATCTTTAAACCGCCCCCTTGCTGACAGAATGCGCCCCACAAACCTTGATGAGCTTGTGGGCCAGGAAGAGTTGACCGGCAGGGAAAGCCTTCTTGAAAAAGCCATCAGAGATGACAGATTGTTTTCCATCATTCTCTGGGGCCCGCCAGGATGCGGGAAAACAACACTGGCAGGTATAATTGCCAATAAAACAGAGTCTGAATTTGTACAGATTTCAGCAGTTCTCTCAGGCGTCAAAGATATCCGCAGGATAATTCAACAAGCCAAAGAAAGAAGGGCATTATATAAAAAGAGAACCATATTATTTGTGGATGAAATCCATAGATTTAACAAGGCTCAGCAGGATGCATTTCTTCTTCATGTGGAAAAAGGTCTTATTACCCTTGTGGGAGCCACCACGGAAAATCCATCCTTTGAAATAATTCCTGCCTTGGTTTCAAGATGCCGTGTATTCACCTTAAAAAGCCTTGCAGCCAGAAGTATATTAATAATTTTAAAACGTGCTCTCACAGACTCTTCAAATGGTTTGGACTGTAAACCTGAAAGAGTATCTATCGATGCATTAAAACACATTGCAAAGGTTTCCGATGGTGATGCCAGAATTGCCCTAACCAATCTTGAAACAGCAGTGCTCCATTTTACACAAAAAGATAATATTGATATCAAAGATGTTGAAACAGCCATAGAAAAAAAATCACTATTGTATGATAAGGCAGGAGAAGAACATTTTAACCTTATTTCTGCATTCATCAAAAGTATGCGGGGCAGTGATCCTGATGCCTCAATATACTGGCTTGAACGCATGCTCATGTCTGGAGACGATCCCTATTATATGTTAAGAAGAATGATAAGATTTGCCTGTGAAGATATTGGCATTGCAGATCCAGGCGCATTGACAATGGCTTTAAATGCCAGTAAAGCTTTCAGACATCTCGGACACCCGGAAGGTGATATAGCACTTTTCCAGGCAGCCATCTATCTTGCAACTGCCCCTAAGAGCAATGCAGTTTACAAGGCATTAAAACAAGTTAAAAAAACAATTAAAGAGACAGGCTATTCTCCTGTTCCCCTTCACATAAGAAATGCCCCCACAAAGATGATGAAAGAGTTAAATTACAGCAAAGGCTACAAGTATGCCCACGATTATAAAGATGGCTTTGCTGCCCAGTCCCATATGCCTGATAGTCTGGATGGGCAGCATTTTTATCTACCAACAGACCGTGGGTATGAAAAAAGTGTAAAGCAGAGGCTTGAAGCCTGGACCAGATTAAAAACCCATAAATAAGAGCCTGAAAAAAACTATGGTACAAATGCAATTCTAAACTTATTATTTTTTTCATTACTTTCATTTACAGCAGACAGTGAATCAATGACTGCACTTTATAAGAATCATAAATCTGAATTTTTTCCATAAAACATTACCCATCACC
>CAZYDL010000016.1:0-22204 GCA_964646305.1 uncultured Desulfobacula sp.
TTGTCTTCAATGATTTTTACAAAGGCACTTCCTATGACAACTCCATCTGAAAAGGCTGCAACTTCTCTGACATGATCCTGGGTTGAGATTCCAAAGCCTGTGCATATTGGAAGGCTTGTGGCAGACCTTAAGTTTTTGGCAATCAGGCTGGTTTTTTTTGCATCAAACCCACTGCTTCCTGTAATTCCTGTTTTAGATATAAGATAAATAAAACCTGAAGCAGATTTGGCTATCATTTTCATACGCTTGTATGGTGTCAAAGGTGCAATCAGTCTTATAAGGCAAAGTTTTTCTGCCTCTTTAAATCTTAAGATTTTATCTGATTCTTCAAAGGGCAGATCCACAATCAATACTCCGTCAGCACCATTTTTAAGGGCTTTTTGGCAAAAATTTTCAACACCCATTGCAAAAACAGGGTTATAATAGGTGAAAATAATTATGGGGATTTGAGTTTTTTTTCTTATTTTGCCTGCCATATCCAGCACATCTTCAAGGGTCACATTGTTTGTCAATGCTCTTTTGCAGGCTTGCTGGATCACAGGACCATCTGCGGAAGGATCTGAAAAAGGAACCCCAAGTTCGAGAATGTCAATGCCTGAATCTATCATGGTATTTATGATTTTCATGGATCTTTTCAAGTCAGGATCACCTGCTGTAACAAAACCTATTAATGCTTTTTCATTTTTTTTCTGCAAACTATTAAATTTTTGTTCTATTCTGTTCATTTTACGCTTGACCTCCAGGTTATCTGCTCCAGATCTTTGTCACCTCTTCCTGACAAATTAATTATTACTATTTGTGATTTATCCATTTTACAGGCTTCTTCCATACCAAGATAAAGGGCGTGGGAGCTTTCCAAAGCCGGTATTATGCCTTCTTTCCTGCAAAGTGTTTTAAAAGCTTTAATGGCCTGGTCATCTTTCACCCCATGATAGGTGGCTCTTTTTATATCCTTTAAAAATGCATGTTCCGGTCCCACACCAGGATAATCAAGTCCGGCTGATATTGAGTGGGCTTCCATGATCTGGCCTGCCCTGTCCTGGAGGATATATGATTTGGAACCATGAAGAACTCCTCTTTTACCCTTGTTAAGGGTTGCAGCATGAAATTGTGTATCAATGCCAACTCCAGCAGCTTCTGCGCCTTTCATTTCAACCTTGTCTTTTAGAAAAGGGTAAAACAGCCCCATGGCATTACTACCTCCACCAACACAGGCCACAAGAAGATCGGGAAGTCTGCCTTCAATTTCCAGGATCTGCTCTTTTGTTTCTATTCCTATTATTTTCTGGAATTCCCTTACCATGACAGGATAGGGATGGGGTCCTGCCACAGACCCTATTATATAAAATGTATCTTCAACCCTTGCTGCCCATTGGCGAAGAGCCTCGTTCATGGCATCCTTAAGTGTTCCTGTGCCTGAATCAACGCCAATAACCTTTGCTCCAAGAAGCTTGATACGTTTAACATTGGGGGCCTGCCTTTTAATATCCATGGTTCCCATGAAAATTGAACACTCCATATTAAACAAGGCTGCAACCGTGGCTGTTGCCACACCATGCTGACCTGCCCCTGTTTCTGCAATAAGTTTTTTTTTACCCATGAATTTTGCCAGCAGAGCCTGGCCAAGAGTGTTGTTGATTTTATGGGCTCCTGTATGGGCTAGATCCTCTCTTTTAAGATATATCTTTGCTCCATTGCACATTTTTGTAAGATTTTTTGCAAAAAACAAAGGAGTGGGGCGGCCTGCATAATGTTTATAAAGAAGGCCGAGTTCTTTAATAAATTTTTTGGTTTTCCCATGGTTTTCAAAAGCTTGTTCAAGCTCGATAACTGCGGGCATAAGTGTTTCTCCGATATAACGTCCACCATATTGCCCAAAATGACCATTTATATCTGGTTGTTTATAAAATTTGTTCATCAATATCTTCCTTATATTTAATTTTATCTCTGGCCTCCAAGCGCATCAAAAGTGATGAGTAGTTGCTTTTACTTCTTGAATAAATTCTTTTACTTTATAAAGGTCTTTGGTTCCAGGGGATGATTCCACACCTGAACTTACATCAACACCAAATGCACCTGATGTTGCAATGGCCTTAGAAACATCACAAGGTTCAAGCCCACCCGCAATAATTATTTTTTGGTTTGAACTAATGGCAGTGTCAAGACTCCAGTCCCATTTTTGGGCAGTTCCTCCGGGCAGATCTTCATGACCTTTTTCCACAAGACATGCCCATGCATGCTCATAAAGCTTTAACTTGTCCAGTAAGGGCTCTTTTTTTTCAAATAAAGCCTTAATCACCTTGATTCCATGATCGGCAATATCCTTGACAAGATCAGGGGACTCATTTCCATGAAGCTGTACTGCTTTAAGCTTACACACGCTTACAGTTTTCATGATAAAATCATAGGTTTCATCCACAAACACTCCTGTGGTAATTATCTTGTCAGAAAGGGCAGAACAAATTTCTTTTGCATCCTCAAGGCTAATATTCCGTGGACTTTTTTTGAAAAATACAATTCCAATTGCATGGGCACCAAGCTTTTGACACTCTTTTGCCTCATATGGATTTGCCAGTCCGCATATTTTAATAAATGTTTGGTTCATATCTTGATTTCCCTATGTTCCCCATGGCAGTTAATAAGTTCTTTAATAAAATTTTCTGGGTTTTTTGCCCTTACAATACTCTCTCCCACAAGAAAATTATAAATTTTTGACTCCATGCCTTTTTTTATATCAAGGGGGGAAGAAATACCGCTTGCCTCAACCGGAATAATGTTCTTTGTTAATAAAGGTGCAATTCTTTTTGAGACCCCAGGATCGGTCTCAAGGGTTTCAAGATTTCTATTGTTTATTCCAATAATTTTTGCCCCGGCAGTCAGGGCAGATTCAATCTCCCTTTTTGAATGGATTTCCACAAGAGGCTCCATCTTTAGTTGTCTTGCAAGATCTATATAATTTTTTAGCTGCGCCTTTTCCAAAAGTTTATTGATGAGAAGAAGAGAACTTGCGCCAAGAGCTTTTGCTTCATAAATCTGAAAAGATGATATAATAAAATCTTTTCTTAAAACTGGAATACTTACACTGCTCGATGCAGCAGCAAGATCCTTTGAGCTTCCCTTGAAATAAAACTGTTCTGTAAGTACAGACACGGCACAGGCTCCTGCCTGCTCATATTTTATGGCATAAATTCCAGGATCAATATCAAGTTTGATATTGCCTTTTGACGGAGATGCCTTTTTAATTTCAGCTATGATTCCAGGTTTTTTTTTGGTATGGGATTGTTCAAGAGCTTTTTTAAAATCTTTATTATTTCGAGAGGCTTCAGCTTTGCCTCGTATGGTTTGAAAAGAAGTTGTCTTGGATATTTTTTTGAGTTCCTCTTTTTTTATCTCTTTAATTTTTTTTAAAAAACCTTTTACAGGCATTTTATCCATTCTCCTGTGTAAATTGTATAAGTTCTTCTAACTTTTCAGCAGCCTTTTTTGAATCAATTGATTCTTGAGCTTTTTCAATGCCATTGGCAAGGGAATCTGCCTTGCCTGCAATCATAAGAGCTGCGCCGGAATTTATGAGCACAATGTCTCTTTTTGGGCCTTTTTCACCTTTAAGGATGGATTTAATTATGGCGGCATTTTTTTCTTTTTCACCACCTTTTAGGGATTCTGGATCAGCATAATCATTAAAAAATTCTGTTGGATCAAGATCAAAGGTTCTGATAAGCCCGTCCTTTAGTTCAGAGACTCTTGTATTATCACATATGCTTATTTCATCCATACCGTCGTGGCCATGTACAACCCATGCTCTTTTTGTTCCCAAGACCTTTAAGGTCTCGGCAAACATTTGTGTAAGCTGTGCATCAAATACACCAAGAAGCTGGTATTTTGCTGCTGCAGGATTGGTTAAAGGACCCAACATATTAAAAATACTTTTAATGCCAACCTCTTTTCTTGCCTTTGCTGCAAAGCGCATGGCATTGTGAAATTTTGGAGCAAATAAAAAGCCCAGACCAATTTCATTTACAGCTTCTTCCACAATTTCCAGATCTATATCAATTTTTACACCAAGTTCTTCCAATACATCAGCACTGCCGCATTTGCTTGTTATACTCCTGTTTCCATGTTTGGCAACCGTGACACCGCAGCCTGCCACAACAATTGCAGTGGCAGTGGATATATTAAATGATCCAGATGAATCTGCTCCTGTACCGCAGGTATCAATTACATTCCTGGAAAAAGTTTGAACTCTTGCAGATTTTCTTCTCATTGCCATGGCAGCGCCTGCAAGCTCTTCAAAGGTCTCTTTTCTGGTTGCAAGACAAGCCATAAAAGCACCGATTTGTGAATCTTTTATGGTTCCTGAAAGAATCTGATCTACCATAAAAGCCATACTCTTCTGATCCAGAGTATCACCCTTAATTATAGTTTTAAGATTATCGGTAAAATCCATTTATAAATCTCCTTTTAGAAAATTTCTGATCAGACGTTTGCCCACAGATGTCATGATGGATTCAGGGTGGAACTGAACTGCCTGTGTAGGATGATCAGCATGACAAAACCCCATAATCTCGCCATCTTTGGTTTGTGCTGTTATTTTAAGGCATGCCGGCATTGTCTTTTTGTCCACTGCAAGAGAGTGATAACGCATGGCCTGGAACGGTTTTTTGATGCCTTTATATATATTTTTTTCATCTGCAAAAATTATGGATGTTTTTCCATGCATTACTTTTTTGGCATGGATTATTTTTGCGCCAAAGCATGCTCCTATGACCTGAAGCCCTAAGCATACTCCCAAAATAGGGATTTTTCCTGAAAATTCTTTGACAATTTTCATGCTATTCCCTGCATTTTCAGGCCTGCCCGGCCCGGGCGAAATTACAAGGGCATCAACAGATAAATCTTTAATTTCATTTATATTTATTTTATCATTTCTAAAAACCTTTACATTAGTTCCTGCCTGTTTTAGATAGTGAACCAGATTAAAGGTAAATGAATCATAATTGTCTATTACTATGGTATTCATTTTTTTTCCTTTTGATATCATTGTGGGTAAGTCAAAAAAACAAGCAAGGTGTAAGTTTTTTTAACTTGACGACATTGCAAGTTTAAGAGCTGCTTCAACGCTTTTTGCCTTGTTAATGCATTCCTGGTACTCTTGATCTGGATCAGAATCATATACAATTCCTGCTCCTGCCCTGATGGTTAAAGAGTCATTTTCCATGACAGCAGTTCTTATGGTTATTGCCATATCCATATTTCCGGAAAATGAGATATAGCCTGCAGCACCGCCATAAACTCCTCGAAAATCGTCTTCTAATTCTGATATGATCTCCATTGCCCTGATCTTGGGTGCGCCTGACAAGGTTCCGGCAGGAAAGCTTGTCTTGAGAATATCCCAGGCATCCATACCTTTTTTAACATCACAGCTTATATTGGATACAAGATGCATTACATGGGAGTATTTTTCCACAAACATTAAATCTGTAACCTGAACACTGCCTGTTGTGGCAATACGTCCCAGATCGTTCCTGCCAAGATCAACAAGCATGAGATGCTCGGCTTTTTCTTTTTCATCATTTAAAAGCTCATTGGCAAGAGCCATGTCCCGGGCCTGTGTTTCCCCTCTTTGCCTGGTGCCTGCTATGGGTCTTAGGGTGGCAGTCGAGTTTTCCAGCCGCACCATGGTTTCAGGAGATGAACCTGCTATGGTCATGTCTTCAAAGTGCATGAAAAACATGTATGGAGAAGGGTTTATATATCTTTGGGCTCTGTAGAGTTTGACAGGATCAACAGCAGTATTGCAAGTGAATTTCTGGGACAATACAGCTTGAATGATATCTCCGTCAATTATATGTTTTTTGATTTTTTTAACCTTGCTTTTGAAAACATCTAATTTCATTTCAGGGACCAGGGATATTTCATCAGACTTGCTGTTGGGTTGTTTATGACTGTTACAGGTATTCCTGGATAGGGCAGTATTATCATCAGAACACGAAAAAGTTGTGGACTCTAAAGTTTCTTTTTTAAGGCAATGGGTTTGGGTCACTGAATCGCGGGCAAAAGTTTTTTGAATTATTTTTTCAACTTTTTTACAGGCTTTTTCATAAGCTTCCTGCCATTGTGACTTGTTATCAATGTATGCAATACCAATGCATGTCATGGTGTGTTTCATATTATCAAAAATTATGATTTCATCGGGAATAATAAAATGTGCATAAGCCTTGTCTTCTGGCAGAAAAGCTTGTACATCTTCAAAAAAAGAGACCATTTCATAACTTATGTATCCTGTCATACCGCACCAGAATCCTGGAAGTTCCTTAATGGGCGCTGGTATATATTCAGCAGTCAATTTTTGTAAAATTTTTAATGGATCACCATTATGGGGTATGTTCTTAATGTTTTTATCTGAACAGATCTCAATATTGTTTTTTAACACCCTTATACGGCTTTTGACTGAGATTCCAAGAAAACTGTACCTAGCCCATTTTTCACCGCCTTCAACACTTTCAAGAAGAAATATGGGCTCTTTTTTGTCATAAAGTTTTTTTAAAATTGAAACAGGAGTAAGTGTGTCTGCAAGTATCCTGGTACAAACTGGAATTACATTGTATTTTTGAGCCATTTTTTTAAAGGCTTTTTTATCTGGAAATTTTTTTAATATCATTTTTATAATCGCTCACAGGCACAGAGTAACAATTTTTCTGTGGTCTCCCACGAAATACACTCATCAGTAATTGAAACACCATATTTAAGCTTGCCTGGATCTTGTGAAAATTTTTGATTTCCCTCAAACAGATTGCTCTCCAGCATCATTCCAATTATACTGGTATTCCCGTCAAGGCGCTGATCCAGGGCACTTTTAAATACAAAGGACTGACCTTTGTGTTTTTGACCGGAGTTGTCATGGGAGCAGTCAATTAAAATTGAGTCAAACAATTTTTTTTCATTAAGCTTGTCCATGGCTTTTTTAATGGAGAGAGGATCATAGTTTGGATGTAATCCTCCCCTTAATACAATATGGCCAAAAGCGTTGCCTTTGGTAGATACTATGGAAGAATAACCTTTAGGATCAACACCGAGAAAATGCTGGGGTGATCTGGCAGCCAGCATGGCATTAACAGCAGAATCCAGGCTTCCGTCTGTAGTGTTTTTAAAACCCACAGGCATGGAAAGCCCGCTTGCCATTTCCCGATGGGTTTGGGATTCTGTTGTTCTTGCACCAATGGCAACCCAGGATAAAAGGCCTGCAATATATTGTGGAGTTATGGGGTCAAGCAGTTCTGAGGCACAGGGCAAGCCCAGGCGGTTAATTTCTATTAAAAGCGATCTTGCTTTTTCAAACCCTTTATTAATATTGTAGGAAGAATCAAGAAAGGGATCATTTACCAATCCTTTCCAGCCCACGGTTGTTCTGGGTTTGTCAAAATAGGTCCGCATGACAAGGTTTATTTTTTCTTTTACCTTGTTTTTTAATAGCTTTATTTTGTCTGCATATTCAAGTGCAGCATCTATATCATGAATGGAGCATGGGCCTGCGATAACAAGAAGGCGGTCATCCTTTTTTGTCAGGATATTTTCAATGTCTTTGCGGCCATTGATCACTGTTCTTGCAGCATCATCAAGTATTGGCAGATTGTCCTTAATGCTTGCAGGTGAAATAAGAGGTTTAAACGATTTTACATTGACATCATAGGTCTGTTCCATGGCTTTCTCCTTTGCAGGATCTTACAAAAGCCCGGACCTTAAAATAAAAAAAGCCGCAGGCTTTCTACCTGCGGCTTTAATTAATTTATATTTCAGCGCAAAACAGGCAGATGAGCAATAAAATAATACCACCAAGCATTAAAATTGGATCTGTCTGTTTTGTAAAAATTCATAGTTTTTTTCCTTAAATAAAAATTCAATCTATAGAATATGATTTTATAAGTCAAGTAGGAATTTTAAATTTAATTCTACTTCGATATTTTTAATCAAAAGGGCAAAACTTGATCATAAGTTTCGCCCTTTTTTACTTAATACTTCTATCTTTTTTTTGCCATTTTAGCCCAGGCATCCCTCATGGTTACGGTTCTGTTAAAAACAAGATTGTCCTTGGTTGTATCTTTTGAATCAAAGTCTTTATTGTCACGGCAAAAATAGCCAAGTCGTTCAAACTGAAAAACTTTTTCAGGTTCTGCATTGCCAAGGCTTTTTTCCAGTTTACAGGATTGAAGCTCTATCAGGGAGTCAGGGTTTAAATTTTCAATAAAATCCTGTTTGTCTTTTTCAGGATCCTCATCTTTAAAAAGGCGGTCATAAAGCCTTACTTTTGCATCAATACAATCTTCGGCATTGACCCAGTGAATAGTGCCTTTTACCTTTCTTCCGTCGGGAGCATTCCCACCCTTTGTTGCAGGATCATAGGTGCAGAACAATTGAGTTACATTGCCGTCTTTATCCTTGATAATATCATTGCAGGTAATAAAATAGGCATATCTTAGCCTTACTTCCCGCCCAGGTCCCAGGCGGAAGAATTTTTTTGGTGGATCTTCCATAAAATCATCGCGCTCCACATAGATTTCCCTGGAAAAAGTTATAGTTCTTGTTCCCATATCCTTTTTTTGTGGATGATTTTTAGCTGTTAACTCTTCTGTTCTATCCTCTGGATAATTCACAATTGTAATTTTTAAAGGATTTAACACGCCCATGACTCTGGGTGCTTTTTCATTAAGGTCATCTCTGAGGCATGATTCCAAAAGTCCCATATCAATGCGGCTCTCTTTTTTGGAAACACCGATAATATTACAAAAATTTCTTAAGGATTCAGGGGTATAACCTCTTCTTTTCATACCTTCAAGTGTTGGAAGTCTTGGATCATCCCACCCTTTTACATGGTGGTCACCCACAAGTCTTTGCAGTTTTCTTTTGCTTAAAACAGTATAATTTATATTCATTCTGGCAAATTCAATCTGCTGGGGGTGACAGGGAGTTTCAAGTTCATCAAGAAACCAGTCGTAGAGAGGTCTGTGGTCTTCAAATTCAAGGGAGCAAAGGGAGTGGGTAACACCCTCTAAGGAGTCTGAGAGACCATGGGTAAAATCATACATTGGGTAGATGCACCATTTGTCCCCGGTTTTTGGGTGGGTGGCTTTTTTAATTCTGTAAATAATGGGATCACGAAGGTTGATATTGGGTGATTTCATATCAATTTTTGCCCTTAAAGTATGTTCGCCTTCATCAAACTCGCCATTTTTCATTTTTATAAATAATTCCAGGTTTTCTTTAACACTTCTTTGTCTGTAAGGGCTGTCCTTGCCAGGTTCGGTGAGTGTGCCCCTGTATTCCCGTATGTCATCCCCTTTAAGGCTGCATACATATGCCCTGTTTTTTTCTATAAGTGCAATGGCAAAATCATAGAGGCGGTCAAAATAATCAGATGCAAACAGGGGTTTATCATATTCAAATCCAAGCCATTTAATACTGTTTTGAATAGAATCAATATAGATCTGTTTCTCCTTTGCAGGGTTGGAATCATCAAATCTTAAATTGCATCTGCCATTAAATTTTTTTGCCATATTAAAATTTAAAACAATGGATTTAGCATGACCGATATGAAGATATCCATTGGGTTCCGGCGGAAATCTCGTAACAACTTTTCCACTGTTTTTATGGTTTTTTAAATCCTGTTTTATAATTGATTCTATGAAATGGCTTTTTGTAGTCTCTTGGTTCATCTGTTTAATATCCTTGCAAAGGGGTTATATTAAAAAAACAATTTGATTTTGTATCTTTTTTTAAGTTTGCCCAACATCATTGCAGGCAAACAGCGTCTGTTATCTTTTTAGCAAAAAGTGTGGAATAAACCTTGGATCAAGATTATCAGGCCTGACACCGGCATATTCATTTTCAAGCTCATTTATCAAATCAGTTAAGACTTCAATTAATTCTTCAGGCAGGTTATCCTGATCTATTGAGCTTGCCTCTGATACCCAGAAGATTAAATCATCTCTTTGTATGTGACCTGCCTGGTTTAATTGTTCTGATTTTATCTCTATATTTGTGAATAATGCTTTAAAAAACTCTTTAAATGTTTGCAAATCAATGGGTTCAAGAATTGAAGGTAATTTAAGCCTTGCTCTTGCCCAGAGAGTTAAAATCAAAGTTTTCCATGTCAGAACACCCTGGGTAAAAGATTTAATATCGATATCCATGGCCATGAGAATTTTATCCACGGCAATGATCTTGTTTAAAGTTTTCTCTGTCTGGGCAATCTGTGCAAGGCTGGTGAAATTGTTGTATAATACTCCGGATTTGTAATTGTCAAAATAGAGGGGGCGGTCAAGAAACAAACCACCAATAACACCGAGAAAATTTTCGCCAAGAAAACTTAGGGGAAGATTGTTTGTATTGGTAAAACTCTGCTTAAACCAGTTAACTGCCTTTGTTTTCAGCTTAATGCCTGCTCTTGATCCGGTTCTGAAAATATCTTCAAGGAAATATTTTTGTATTGCATCCCTTGCAAGTCCAGGTTTGAGTTCTGGTTTTAATATGATTTCAAGACCAAGGTTTAAATAGTCACAGGTTTTTAAAATTGCTTTTTCAAGATCCTCTTTTGTCTTAAGTTTGATTTTATCAGCTGAGATGACTTTGTTGATCAGGGCTGCAATTTCTGATTCAAGAAGAAGAGCTGTCTGCTGATCAAACAATGTCAAAGATTGTACAAATAGATTATCCCCTTTGAGAAACTGGGAAAAAAACTGTGGGGGCAGGGGTATATCAGGATCATACTCTTCCTGTTGAAATAAAGAATTAGCTGGTCGTTGACGAAGCAAAGCAAGTTTGGCAGGCTGATAAATACCTATGGCTTCATGAAAGGGTAAAAAACCTTTTTCAGCAAGCCTTAAGTTTTTCAGTCGGAATTGCTCTTCTTCAATTTCAGCGGGCAGTACAGATTCTGTTTCAAGTAAAAGACCATGGAATACTGATAAATCCATTTGGGCTACAGCTTTTAGCATTGTTTCTATTAATTCCGGGGCTTCCTGATTATTGTCAGGCGTTAAAGGTTCATCATCACTACCTTTTAATTTTTCAGGGAATCTGAAGTAAAATTTATCGTCAATGGTTATATAGTCATTAAAATCCTCTGGAGGTGGATCATCATGTTCCCTGACTTTAACCACCATGTTTTTAAACAGATAAAATTCAAAAAAATCCGGCTTCTCCTTTATTGCCCACCGCAAAAGTCTTAGTGGATCAGCTTTGTAAAGGACATCAAATACCTTTGTCATATAGTCTATGTCAAGGCGGTCATCGTCCCACACTTCCACATCAAGAATATATTCCCACTGATCAGAGGTTGCCATTGAAAGGACAGGAATAAAATCATAGGGTCCGATTTTATGCATTAAATAATACAAGTCCTGGTCAGGAAAGGATTGTATCAAGGTGGCAGGTGCTTGTGCATCAAGTATCATATCCAGAGCTTTTGCTGAGTCACTGACAATTATTTCACGGCGCTGATCCCGCAGTTTTAGCTCTTTTTTTTGAATATTGATAACCCTGTAATTTGTTTTATCCTTCATCTTCCATATACCTGTTTGTTGTTTTAAATATTTTTTTTAAGTTTAAATCCAAAAAGATTTTTTTCAATAATTATTAATTTTCTATTTCTGACTCTCAGGTTATTTTTTTCACCATGAATCAATAACAAGCTCTTCAAGCCTTCGTTTCGGGACATGATGGACTTGATTCTCATCTCTGAAGTATTTAATATCCCCATCTTCTCCAAGATCATCAATTTGTATTTCTTCAACAGGTTTTCCCATTGCCACCACAAGCTTAGGTTCAAGATGCTGTGCAATATTCAAAGATTTTTTAAGCTTTTTGATATTGATAGCTGCAAACATGCATCCTCCAAGCCCCATATGTCTTGCGCCAAGAAGCATGGTCTGGGCTGTGATACCATGATCACACCAGAATTTATCCGAAACATTGTGATCACCGAGTATAATTATATAGGCAGAAGGTCTCTCTTCTTTTACAGGGCCTTTCCACTCTTTGAGGTAAGCTGCCCAGCCAAGACATTGAAATATTTCTGAGTTTTTATTTTCATCACAGCAGATCATATATTTTAAAGGCTGTTGATTGGCAGCTGAGGCACAGTTTCGCGCAAGTCCAACAAGTTGCCTTAAAGTTTTTTCATCAATTTTATGGGAATTATCAAACCTTCGACAGGATCTGTTTTGTTTTACAAGTTCTTGAAAATCAGTAAATGATTTTTGTTCTGATGATATCATAATTTATCCCCTTTACACCCCACAGTTTCAAATTTTGGCATATTAATATCAATCCATTTAATGATTTTATCCATTTCATCTGCAATCTCTTTTAAGGCTTTTCCCCGGTGACTGACCTCTCCTTTTTCATGGATACTTAGCTGGGCAAAGGTTTTATTAAATTCAGGATAGAAAAATAGAGGATCATATCCAAAACCATTTTCACCCGCAGGTTCTTTGGTTATCACACCATTGCATTCTCCTTCATAGGTCAGGGCTGCACCTGTGGGAACAGCAATGGAAATAACGCACTTAAAAGCAGCATTGCGGTTTTCTTTATCTTTTAAATCAGCCAGCATTTTTTTTACATTGTCCGCATCTGTTGCATTCTCTCCTGCATATCTTGCAGAATATATCCCTGGGACACCGTCTAAAGCTTCAACGCAAAGGCCTGAATCATCCGCCATGGCAGGATATCCAAGGATTCGTGCTGTAAAAGAAGCTTTTTTATAGGCATTGTCATCAAAGGTTGTGCCATCTTCAATCACTTCAGGTATGGGGCCAAAATCATCAAGGTTTTTTATTTCAACGGGAAATCCTTTTAAAAGCTCATTAATTTCCCTTGTTTTTCCTTTGTTGGTTGTTGCAAGAACTATAATCTGTTTCAATTTTATCACTGCTCCCAATTTATAATTTTAAATAAAGGCTAATGCTCTTTTTTAAAAGGGCAAGAGTTCTTAATTAAAATTAAGCATTCAAATTTATTTTTTTTCCAATTCACTTTTCACTGCAAGCCCCAGTTTTTCAATTGTATAGGGCTTATTTAAATATTGACCTGCTCCCAGTTCAAGTGTCTGTTTTACCTGAATAGTCTTAGAAAATCCACTGGCAATAATTGCCTTTTGTTCTGGTTTGAACTCAAGAATCTGCCTATAGGTTTCAAGTCCGTCAATTCCTGGATCCATGATCATATCAAGAAGCAGAAGGTCAGCATTATTTTTTTTTAAATAGTTAACAGCATCTTTCCCACTGGAGACAGAGAAAATCTCATATCCCAGCTTTTCAAGGGTTTGGGTTGCAATCTGTCTTTGTTGTTTAATATCATCAATGATCAGGATTTTTTCACCATTGCCCTTACAGGTATCCATGGAAAAAATTATATCTTCTTTAATGGATTGTTCAATACTCACAGGAAAGTATAATTCAAAGTTTGTACCAATGTCTGGGTGCGAAATTATATCAATATAGCCTTCATGATCCTGAACAGCACCCCAGACCACTGCCATTCCAAGCCCTGTACCACTTCTTCCCATTACTTTTTTAGTAAAAAAGGGTTCGAAAATTCTTTGTAAATCCTCTGGATCAATGCCGGTTCCAGTGTCTTCAATGCTGAGAACAATATATGTTCCGGGTTCAACCTTGTCATAGCCTTTTACAGGCTTTTCAAGGTGTCTGTTTTCAGTTTTTATACAGATTGTTCCTCCGTCCAACTGGGCTTCTGCAGCATTGGATATAAGGTTCATCAAAGTTTTTTGAAGATGAACAGAGGAGCCTTTTAAGTATGGTCTGGATGCATTTATATGTTTGTGGACTATAATATTAGGATGAAAGGAAAGGATCTTTTTATATTCAGGTGTTTTTAGAAAATTTATAACAAGATCGTTAAGGTCTATTAAATCTTTTGTAATAACTCCCCGTCTTGCCAGGGTTAGAAGATCCTGGACAATCTCGGCTGCCCTGTTTCCTGAAGATTGGATAATTTCAAGGGATCTTCTCATTGGGTCATCTTTTTTAAGATCCATTGCAAGAAGTTCAGGATAGGTAATAATACCGGACAAGATATTGTTTAAATCATGGGCAACACCTCCTGCAAGAAGCCCTATGGCTTCCATTTTACTGGAGCGGTTTACTCTTGCTTCAAGTTCGGCTTTCTCTTTTTCCATGGTTTTGTGATATGAGATATCCCTTAAAACGCCAATTATTTTTTCATCTTTTCCTTGTCTGTCTTTTAAAAGTCTGGAATTTATGGAGCAGTAATGGATTTTGCCATCCTTGTCCTTGAGGCGTATTTCATGCTCCTTTACAAATCCTTTGCTGATAAGCTGCTTGATTGTCATATCCCGCTGATTTATATCTTCATAAAGATCTAATATGGAATGCCCTTTAAGTTCTTTTCGGGAATATTGAGAAATGTTTTCCACAGACGGGCTGATTTCAAGGATTGTTCCATCCAGGCTTGTTTCAAAATAAATATCCTGGATATTTTCAAAAATTCTTCTATATTTTTTTTCTGAATTTGATACCAAAGCCATGGATTTTTGCAATCCATCCAATATGGTTGTTACTGACAATGTTATAATAATATTTAAAAACATGAAATTAATACTGACCACAATCCATTTTCCCAAAGGGTTTTCCAAAGGTATGTACCACAGTGATATATCCAGGGGAGATAGAAGGTTTAACAGGTGTAAATGGATTAGAAAACCAAGAAGAATAAGAGTTAATACATTTATGATCAAAGCTCTGAAAGCAATTTTATAGCCCAATAACACTCCAGTGAAAAGAGGAAAACAAAACAGCCATACAGTACCGACACCAAAGGGTCCAAGTGCTGAAATCAATACTATTCCAAAGAGATAACTTATCACTGGAATACTTGCTGCACGGAATTTATAGGAGAGGTCTTTTTTAAAGAAAAGATAGACAGTAAAGAGATAAAGCAGGATATTAACAAAAACAATAACCCATAACCCTTCGGCAATGGACAAGGCACAACTTGGAATAATACTGATCATCCCAATGGTCATAGCTATAAGCAGAATGTTTAATAACACCTTTTCCTGCCAGTATGCAATACCATCCTGCTCCATGAGATATTTTGGCGTTGTGAATTTTTTGAAAAATAAAATAAGTTTTTTCATATATCTCAATCGGGTTTTATATATTTCAATGATTTGGAAAATCATATAACCTAAGTTGTCTGTTTATATCATGTATTGTTTGATATTTCCATCATTGGTTTTATGAGAATTGTATTTTCAATACTTGACCTTTTATCAAAGATACTTCAGTCTGTAAATTATGAATTTTTCTGACTTAAAAGATGAATATGACATCATTATTGCCGGTGGCGGCATCACTGGTGCCGGTGTATTTTATGAAGCAGTACAAAGAGGATACAAAGTACTCCTTCTTGAGGCAAACGATTTTGCCTGGGGTACCTCAAGCAGGTCTTCCAAAATGGTCCATGGAGGGTTGCGATATCTTAAGCAGGGAAAGTTTTTTTTAACAAAAGAAGCTGTAAAACAGCGTGAGTTGTTATTAAAGGAGTATCCAGGTCTTGTGACTCCCTTAAGATATATCATGCCGGTTTTCAGCCATTATGGTCCCTCCATGCTTGCCATGAAAGCAGGCCTTTTTATTTATAGTTTAATGGCAGGGGAAAAACAGCATGAAATCTATACAAAAGCTCTGGCCATTGAGGAAATTTCAGGGATTAGACAGGACAACCTTGTTGCAGCTGTCGGGTTTAAAGATGCCCAGGTGGATGATGCAAGACTTGTTTTAAGATTGATTGATCAGGGAAAATTTCTGGGCGGCACAGCACTCAATTATACCAGAGTAACCAGGATTAAAAGAGATGGAAAAGGATGTGTTGATGGCATTAATCTCAGGGATGAAGAGTCGGGTGCATCATTTCACATTAAAACAAAAGTAATTATCAATGCAACAGGGGCATTTGCAGAAAAGCTTCATCCATCTCCGCAAAAAGGCTTTCATATACGACCATTAAGGGGGAGTCATCTGATTTTTCCACGAACAATATTTCCATTGGAGCAGGTCATAAGTTTTATCCACCCCCAGGATTTAAGACCTGTCTTTCTTTTTCCCTGGGAAGGCTGTCTTGTCCTTGGCACAACAGATGTTGACCATGATCAGGATATTGAACTTGAGCCTTTTGTGACAATGGAAGAGGCAGATTATCTAATGGAAGGCTTAAAATATATCCTGCCGGATATTAATTTATCTTTAAAGGACTGCATAGCTTCCATTGCAGGAGTCCGACCGATTTTGAGCAAAAAGAACAAGTCTGCTTCAAAGGAATCCAGGGAACATGTTGTGTGGAAAGAGAAGGGATTGATAACCATTACAGGGGGTAAACTGACTACCTTTCAAATGCTTGCCAATGATGCATTCAAAGCTGCAAAAGAGTATTTGCCAAAGCCTGCCGTTGTAAATTTCCAGCAGAGACCGGAAAAACAGAATTTGGATATAAACAATGATAAAATATGGAATAATTTATTAAAAGATGTTCAGAAAAGATTGACTGGCCGCTATGGGTTAGCAGGCTTTCAAAAAATCAGGCAGTATGATGACAGCCTGTTTGTTAACATTGAAACTACAGAAACAATATGGGCGGAAATTATTTATGCGGCTGAACATGGAAACATATGTCATCTTTCCGATCTTTTACTGCGCAGGGTTAGAATTGGGCTGTTACTTCCCCAGGGCGGAATAAATATCCTGGACAGGGTTGAATCTTTATGTAAACCATATCTTTCATGGGACTCTAAAAGGTGGTACAAAGAGAAAAAAGATTATATCAGGCTTTGGGAAAACTATTATTCTCCACCTTCAATGAAAAAAGGCTGTTGAGTAATACTTTATTTTAGCTGACATGATAACTGGGTAAAATAAAAATTTATTCAAAGAGCGCAAAAACAGGAGTTTTTATTTGCAGAAAAATGTAATTTTATCAATTGACTGCGGTACCCAGAGCCTTAGAGCTATTCTTTTTTCTGACAAGGGTGAAATGCTTGCACGGGTGCAAATAGAGTATGAACCCTATTTTTGTAAGCAGGCGGGCTGGGCAGAACAGGCCCCTGAACTCTATTGGACAAGCCTTGTTCAAGCCTGTCAAAGAATAAAGCAGTCAAACCCTGAATTGTTTAACTCCATATCAGGCGTTGGATTGACAACCCAGCGTGCCAGCATGATAAATATAGATAAAAACGGTGTCCCTTTACGACCTTCTATTCTATGGCTTGATCAAAGAAAATCTAAACCTGTATGGGGTCAGAAAGGGTTGTTAAGTACGGCGCTTAATATTTTTGGAGTTAAAAAAACAATAGATGATATTCAATCCCAGGGAAAATGCAATTGGATTATGCAGAACCAGCCGGAGATCTGGGAGAAAACTTATAAATATCTGCAGATTTCAGGGTTTTTAAATTATAGATTTACAGGTGAATTTACTGACTCTGTGGCTTCCCAGATTGGGCATATACCCTTTAATTATAAAACGCAGAATTGGGCAACAAAAAATCAATTATCAAAAAAATTGTTTCCCATTGAAGATGATAAACTTCCAATACTTGTATCTCCGGGAGAAATTCTCGGCACAATTACTTCACAGGCAGCAGAGCAGACTGGTATTAAAAAAGGTATCCCCGTGATTGCCTGCGGTTCAGATAAAGGTTGTGAAACCCTTGGAGCAGGGGTGATAAATTCCACAATGGCAAGTTTGAGTTTTGGCACCACAGCAACTGTTCAAACATTGTCAAAAAAATATATTGAGCCCATAAAATACCTGCCTTCCTATCCTGCCTGCGTTGCCGGACTTTTTAATCCTGAAGTTGAGATATTCAGAGGGTTCTGGATGATAACATGGTTTAAAAAAGAGTTTGCCCACAAAGAAGTAGAAAAGGCAAAACAGCTGGGTATTGCAGCAGAAGAAGTATTAAACAGATGTCTTGAAAGAACTGATCCGGGAGCCATGGGACTTATTGTACAGCCTTTCTGGGGCCCGGGGCTTGATTATCCAGATGCAAAAGGAGCCATGATAGGATTTGGAGATGTGCATACAAAAGATCATGTGTATAGGGCAGTAATCGAAGGTTTGGGTTTTGCTCTTTTTGAAGGTATGGAGAAAATTCAAAGCAAATTAGGGAAAACAATAGAAAAAGCTGCTGTATCTGGCGGAGCATCCCAAAGTGATGAGATCTGTAAAATTACAGCAGATATTTTTAATATTCCAATGGTAAAGGGAAAGACACATGAAACTTCAGGTCTTGGTGCAGCTATTCTTGTTGCAAAGGGACTTGACTGGTTCTCCAACCTTGATGAAGCAGCTGCTAACATGGTCCATGTGCAAAAGATTTTTGAACCTGAACCTGATAATGTAAAAATTTACAGGAAATTGTATTCACGGGTTTATTCTAAAATGTATAAGGCTTTAAAACCTCTCTATTCGCAGATTCGAGATATAACAGGGTATCCAAAAAAATGAAAAACCAAAATCCTAAGGTCACAGATAACCAGAATACAGCACGCAAGGCTGATTTTACCCCGCAATGGATGAAAAGTGTGTCAGAACATCAAAGCTTCAGGTCCATATTCAAGTGGGGGGCAAAAGAAAAATTTAAAAACCCGAGCCAGGGTCTTTTTCATGTTGTAAAACAAGAGCTTGGACTCTTGGATGATGATTTTAAAACACCAGTAAGTCTTGGGGATAATATTGTTGAAAATACGTGCAAAACAGCAATTAGTCCTGAAGTGATAATCCTGTTTGAAAATATTGTGGGTAAAGAAAATTGCTTGATTGACACCTATGACAGGTTAAAATATTCCACTGGTAAAGCCATGGAGGATATTTTTAACTTAAGAAAAGAAAAAATTGAAAATATCTCTGACATTGTCCTGCATCCTAAAAACAGAGAAGATATTCAAAAAATACTTGAACTCTGCCATGAAAAAAAGATTCCACTCCATGTATATGGCGGGGGAAGTTCGGTTACGCTTGGGCTTTCCTGTCCTAAAGGCGGAGTTACCCTTGTCATGAATACCCATATGAACAAGATGATCAAATTCAGTGAAATCAACAGGACAATTTCGGTTGAAGCAGGCATGATGGGTCCAGTTTATGAGGATTTATTGAATAATGCCCCGGAACAATTCGATGCAGACAATAGATATACTGGAGGACATTTCCCCCAGAGTTTTGAATATTCAAGTGTTGGAGGATGGGTGGTAACTCTTGGGTCTGGCCAGGCATCATCATATTATGGAGATGCATACGATCTTGTTGTCAGCCAGGAGTATATTACACCACAGGGCAGTTTTAAAACCCATGATTTTCCTGCAACTGCCACAGGCCCTAAAATTAATGATATCATGAAAGGATCAGAGGGATGTTTTGGAGTACTGGTTGCTGTCACCATGAAAATTTTTAAATTCCAGCCCAAAAATTCAAAACAATTTGCTTTTATGTTCCCAAAGTTTGACAATGCCGTCAATGCAGTGCGCCAGATAAGCCAGAGTGATTCCGGCATGCCTTCAATATTTAGAGTTTCTGACCCAGAAGAGACAGATATTGCCATGAAAACCTATAATCTGGATAAAAGCATTATAGGTAAAGTCATGGATTTAAAAGGACTCAAATCTGGATCAAGATGTCTTTTAATGGGGCAGACAGATGGAGATAAAGCTTTTTCCAATAACCTTTTAAAACAGATTAAAAAAATATGCAGCAAAAATTATGGGTCGAATTTAAGTGGTTATCCCATGCGAAAATGGTATAAAGGTAGATTTTCCGATCCTTATATGAGAGATGCTTTCAATGATTTTGGCGTTCTTATTGATACTCTTGAGGCTTCTGTTACCTGGGGAAACCTTGATAAACTATATCATGGTGTGCGCAATCATATTAAACAACACCCAAACACCATCTGCATGACCCACGCCTCCCATTTTTATGATCAGGGTACTAATCTCTATTTTATTTTTATTGCAAAGATGCTCGATATTGATGAATTCAGAACATTTCAACGCAGTATCATAGAAAAAATTGAAGAAAATGGTGGGTCATTAAGCCATCATCACGGCGTGGGCAGAATGATGGGACCATTCATGGAAAAACATCTTGGAAAATCCCAGATGGATGTATTAAGGACATTAAAAAAACATTTTGATCCCCATAACATTATGAATCCAGGAGGCTTAGGGCTTATGGATTTATAAATTTTAAAACAATAAGACACTAGAAAATTAAGACCTGGTAGTGGTAAAATTTTATGGAAAAGAAATTGAGACACATAAAGGAGTTTAAAATGCAATATGAAAAAACAGCATTAATTTATTTCAGCCCCACTTCAACAACACGACTTGTTCTCGAAGAGATGGCAAAAGGGATTGGAAAAGAGATCTCCATGGATCTTGATATTACAAGCCCTGAGGTTCGGAATCAGCCGTCTCCTGAGTTTAAAGAGAGTGTGGTGATTATTGGTGCCCCTGTTTATGCAGGGAGAGTAGCAAAGGATGCTGTGGATTATTTTAAAACTCTTAACGGGTCAGGTTCTCTGGCAATTTTAGTGGTATTGTACGGAAACCGGGAGTTTGAGGATGCTCTGCTGGAGCTTAAAGACATTGTTGTTGATAAAGGCTTTATTCCTTTTGCTGCGGGTGCTTTTATTGGAGAGCACTCTTTTTCCAATGATGAATTTTTAATAGCTGTTAACAGACCAGATGATGAGGATCGTAAAAAAGCTTTTTTATTTGGAAAGCAGATTGCAGATTTATTAAATACCATTGAGCCTGGGACAGATATTATTCCTGTTCAGGTTCCTGGCAATTTTCCATATAGAGAGGGTATGGGCAATAATGCATTTTCGTTTATTAATGTCGCAGAAGATTGTGATGATTGCAGCATCTGTGTTGCTGTGTGCCCTAAAAATGCAATTGATGAATCCAATGCCTATTCAACCATTGATGATAATTGTATTTTTTGCTGCGCCTGTATTAAGGCATGTCCCCAGCAGGTGAGAACACTCAAGAACGGCCCAATCAGGGATAAGGCAAAATGGCTTAATGAAAATTGTTCCCAGAGAAAAGAACCCCAGATATTTCTATCAGGTATTTAAACAAAATGATTTATAAAGAGCACAACAGCAGACAATTGTTTGATAATGGCCGAAAGTTAAGGGCTGAAGGTAAATATCCTGAATCCATAAAAACTTTTACATTGCTTATTCAAGAAAATAGTGAATTTGGGAAAGCATATTTTGAGAGAGCAGTCTGTTATTATAAACTTGGATCTTTCATAAATGCAGAACATGATCTGCAGGCAGCAGCAGTTTTGGGGTGTGAGGAAGCGCTGTTCTGGAGCAGATAACAGGTCTTTTTATAATTATTTATAACCTGGATTATTTAATCCAGTAAAATCAGGGAATAGTATTTAAATGTTTCTTTTAATTCCTTGGCTATCTTAATATCAATACCAAGGTTTTTCAATGTGCCAACAAGGTCAATGCAGAATGATTCCACTGTGGGTCTTTTCTCCATGGGAAATCGACAGGCATCAGGGTATGCACATTTTTTACATAGAGAACATGCCCCGCTTACCAGGCTGAAGGCTTTATCATATCCTTGAAGAAACAGCATCCTTTCAAGGCTTACTATGCCTTTCCAATGCTTGACCTGGTCTGTTCTATTTCTGTTGCTGTCCTTATAAAAATCGTTTCTGCTCTGGTCGCTCACAAGCAGGAGGACAGTGGAATATTCATTGAAAATTGTACGGATTTCAGCAAGATCAGGAGTTGCAGGCGGGCATGACCAGTTTGCTTTATATTGGGAACAGCCATATCTGCATTTTAAATTGACCCATTGTGCCAGTACAATTTCATCACTATTAAATGGTTGTATGGATTTAATACTATATTGTTTTCCTTTTTCATGCAGCAAAGCAAGGGTTTCATCAGATATTCCGCTATAGGAACGAAAAGATACAGATTCCTTTGGCTCAGACGGTGACAGGGATATAATATTTTTTAAGTTTCCAACAGGTGTTCCCATATATCTGTTTTTCCTATGATTTTTTATTCTTTTTGGAAAAGAATGCTCAAATCTTTTTGTATGGCCAGGCCAAGCGTAACCTCGCATGCCTTGACAACTGC